>JAEWPN010000079.1 GCA_023399455.1 Bacillota bacterium | reverse complement strand
GAAATTCACCGCGTTACCGGGCTCCAGCAAAGATAAATATGCGGTAAGAGTCACCTCGGTAATCAGAGAGGGGGAATAACATGGATGGAATGTTATCTCAAGACGAAATAAATGCGTTATTGAACGGGATGGACCTATCGGAGGAAGATGGAGGAGAAGAATCGTCGGCTTCGGCTGTATCAGCCGTTTATGTAGACGATAGCTTACTTTCCGAAGTGGAAAAGGATGCCATTGGAGAAATCGCCAATATCAGCATGGGATCGTCAGCAACGACATTGTATTCTTTAGTTAATCGAAAAGTTAATATTACAACTCCCCGAGTGACGTTATCCAATTGGGCGAATATGACGGAGGATTATGAGAGGCCTTGCGTTTTTATTCAGATAAGGTATACCTCGGGCTTGGAAGGCTCCAATATTTTAGTGCTAAAGGAGCATGATGTTAAGATTATTACCGACCTTATGATGGGCGGCGATGGAACAAACACGGATGGTGAGTTGGGAGAGATGCATCTTAGTGCGATTTCCGAAGCAATGAACCAGATGATGGGATCTGCGGCTACTTCTCTTTCTACAATGCTCGGTACGATGATCGATATCAGCCCTCCGGATGCCAGTCTTGTCGACTTGAATGCATTCAAGTCGGGCAGTGATATTGCTTCTTTTTTGGATGGCACATTTGTGAAAATTTCCTTCAGGATGCAAATTGGAGATTTGGTGGACAGCACGATCATGCAGTTATATCCAATCGATTTTGCAAAGACGTTATATGAGACTTTTATAAATAACCAAATGGAAAATTCACAGCCTGTACCTACAGCAATTCCGGCACCGGAACCGCCGCAGATACAGAATATACCGCCGCAGATGGCAGCAATAGGAGGCAACGGAATGCAGCAGCAGATGGCAATGATGGGGATGCCGCAAGTGGCTATGCCACAGATGCAGAATATGAATGTTCAGCCTGCACAGTTCCAGAATTTCACAACCGATTACAGCGGGATTCAAAGCAATGAAAATATCGGCTTGATCATGGACGTACCGCTAGAAGTAACTGTTGAACTGGGCAGAACGAGTAAATCGATATCTGAAATTTTAGATTTCGCTCCGGGTACAATTATTGAACTCGACAAGATTGCCGGAGAACCGATAGATGTTTTGGTAAATGGCAAATTTGTAGCTAAAGGTGAAGTTGTGGTAATCGAAGAAAGTTTCGGTATCCGAGTAACAGAAATTATTAAATAAGAAGAGAAATAGGAGAAAGAGATATGGCAAAGAACATTTTAATTTGCGACGATGCTGCATTCATGCGTATGATGATTAAAGATATCCTTACGAAAAACGGATACAATGTTGCGGGTGAAGCGGAAAACGGAGTGAAGGCAGTGGAGAAGTATGGCGAATTGAATCCCGACCTTGTCCTTATGGATATTACCATGCCGGAAATGGACGGAATCATGGCATTGAAGAAAATTAAAGAGGCAGATCCTTCCGCTCTCGTAATCATGTGCTCTGCAATGGGTCAGCAGGCGATGGTTATCGAATCCATTCAGGCAGGAGCAAAGGATTTTATCGTTAAGCCTTTCCAAGCGGATCGTGTTTTGGAGGCTGTTAAGAAAGTAGTTGGATAATGATGCTGCTTACCGTATCAAATAGTACAAATTCGTATTTGCAGTTTTTGACGGTGCTCATTATATTTGTTTTCGTGCTGGGAATCACTTGGTTTTTTACCAGATGGATGGCCAATCTGCAGAAGGGAAGGACGTACGGAGCGAATATAGAGGTTATAGAGACGTACAAAATTACTGCAAATAAATATATTCAGATAATAAAGACCGGAGATAAGTATCTTGCTATAGGAATAGGAAAAGATACGATTACGATGCTTGCAGAGATACCCGCCGAGCAGATTCATTTACCGGATAAAGCGGGGGATACTATGCCCGATTTTAAGAAGATATTTGAAAAAGCGAAGATTATGGATAAAGACCGAAAGAAATGAAGAATAGGCGAGATATATGAGAACAATTTTTTCCGGAAGAAGGATGATAAAAATAATATGCCTGCTGTTTTCGGTGGGCATATTATTGTGTGCAGCCAGACCGGTTTCCGCTTATGCAGCGGATACAAGGGAATCGAATCTGACAGGTACTACTGATGAAAGAACCAATATCAGTAATCCGGGCGATGCACAGACGCCGGAGGATTTAAAGGAACTTAATATAGCGAATACCGTGACCCTTACTTATGATGAGGGGAACGGACAATTAAATGGCAGCCTGAGAATTCTCTTGACGCTTACCTTGATAGCGCTTGCACCAACGCTAATTATAATGCTTACCTCGTTTACCAGAATTATTATCGTTCTGCATTTTACGAGGGCGGCTTTGAATACCCAAACGGCGCCCCCGAATCAGGTGTTGATTGGGTTAGCTTTGTTTTTGACTTTTTTCATTATGCAGCCTACTTTGTCAAAGGTATACGAGGAGGCGGTAGTGCCTTTCGAAGCAGGAGAAATGGATCAGGCCGAGGCTTTGGAGGTCGGTATACAGCCTTTTAGGGATTTCATGTACGGACAGACACTTGCGAAGGATGTAAGACTGTTCATGGAGATCAGTAATACGGAATGGCAGGGAGACTTGGCCAGTATTCCAACCAGCGTTCTGATTCCCAGCTTTATTATCAGCGAGCTTCGGACAGCGTTTATTATAGGATTTTTGATTTATATTCCATTTATCGTCATAGATATGGTTGTGGCTTCGACACTCATGAGTATGGGTATGATGATGCTGCCGCCGACCACGATTTCCATGCCTTTTAAGATACTTTTATTCGTACTGGCAGACGGTTGGAACTTAATTATAGGAAGCTTGGTGAAGACCTTTTATTAACTGATAAAAGCGAAAGGGAGTAATGTATGACAATTGATGACATAACCGCGATTTCTTCGACTGCATTATATTTGATTATAAAGACATCGGCTCCTGTTCTGCTCGTGTCGCTTATTGTAGGTTTAATTATCAGTATTTTTCAGACCGTTACATCGATTCAGGAGCAGACGCTTACCTTCGTTCCGAAAATTATTTGTGTATTTTTGTCGATTATGGTGTTGGGGCATTGGATGATGAACGGCATGTCGGAGTTTATGGTGAGTCTATGGTCTGATTTCAGTGTCTATATAAGGTAGCATTATGATTGATTATGCTTTTACATATGCAAGTCTTGAATATTTTTTATTGATTTTCACCAGGGTGACCTGCTTTGTCTTTATCGCACCGTTTTTCAGTATGAATAATACGCCGAGACAGATAAGGGTAGGGATCAGCTTTTTCGTATCACTGCTTGTTTTCTTTGTCTTGGCTCCTTCCGAACCGCTTCAATACGACACTTGGTTAGGCTATACGGTAATCGTTATGAAGGAGGCCCTGACTGGCTTTATCATCGGGTTTGGCGCGAACTTGTGCAATTCCATCGTATCCTTTGCGGGACATGTTATTGATATGGAGACGGGATTGGCCATGGTTACGATCATGGATCCCACGACGAAAGAATCTACAAGTATTTCCGGTGTGTTCTATCAATACATGATAACTCTTATGCTCATTGTAAGTGGGATGTACCAATATCTCTTAAAGGCTCTGGTGGATACTTTTACGCTGATACCGATAAATGGTGCCGTATTTAGGACTGACTCTCTGACGACGTCGGTGGTTCGTTTTATGAGCGATTATATAATTATAGGTTTTCGCATTTGCCTTCCCATATTTCTTGTTATGGTAATGCTGAACGTCATTCTTGGCATATTGGCGAAGGTTTCGCCCCAGCTCAATATGTTCGCTGTCGGTATTCAGATCAAGATTTTGGTAGGTCTATCGGTACTGTTTTTAACGGCAGGAATGCTGCCCGTAGCTTCTAATTTTATTTTTGAACAGATGAAAAAAATAGTAGTGTCATTTGTAGAGGGACTAATGTGATTTTACAGTATAATCTCCAGTTTTTTGCGAAAGATGGTCCGGGCGGAGAAAAAACGGAGCCTGCTACCGATAAAAAGTTAAGGGATGCCAGAAAAGAAGGGCAGGTAGCTAAGAGTAAGGAAATTGGCAATGCCTTCGGACTTCTCGCCTTATTTTTAGTGCTGAAGTTCTATGTGGGAAGTATGGGAAACAGCTTTTTAGAAGTTTTTTATGGCATTTACGGACAAATACCGAGTCTGATAAAGAACTATAACGGAGAGGTTCCTGTTACCAGTCTGCGTGCCGTATTCAACAATATGGTTCTTGAGATGATTCTCATAATGGGTCCGGTGCTTATCATAGGATTACTGGTAGCGTTCATTTGCGATGTTGCACAGGTGAAATGGAGCCCAACAGGAAAGACTCTGCAGCCTAAGCTTAGTAAGCTTAACCCCTTGAAGGGATTTAAGAAGATTATTTCCAAGGATTCCCTGATGGAACTGGTAAAATCATTGCTCAAAGTGGGCTTGATCATATATGTGGCATATTCTTATTTGAAGGATAAGTATGATTACATTTTCCTATTATATGATATTCCGTTAAACCAGGCTATTTTGCTTATTGGAGAATTGGTCATAGATTTAGGAATACGAGTTTCTGCTATTTATATACTCATAGGAGTTCTGGACTTCGCTTATCAGAAGCATAAATTTAAAGAAGATATGAAGATGACGAAGCAGGAGATAAAGGATGAGTATAAGGATCAGGAGGGTGATCCTAAAATTAAGGGAAAGCAAAGACAGCGCATGAGAGAAGCTTCTCAGCGCCGTATGATGCAGCAATTGCCTGAAGCGGATGTGGTAATTACCAACCCTACCCACTATGCGGTGGCAATCAAATATGACCCTGATAAATATGAGGCTCCTTTGGTCATTGCAAAGGGAGAGGATTATCTCGCGCAGAAGATTAAAGATGCGGCGAAGGAGCATCACATAGAAATTGTAGAAAATAAGCCCCTTGCCAGAATGCTGTATGCGAATGTAGATGTGGGCGAGCTGGTACCTCCGGAGTTGTATCAGGCAGTAGCCGAGGTGCTCGCATTCGTATATCATTTGAAGGGAAAGACGTAAGAAGAGAGGAGGAGTAAGGTATGAAAAGGGCGGATATAAGTATTGCATTATTTGTGGTGTCTGCGTTTGTTATGTTTATCGTGCCTATTCCGGCGTGGCTGCTCGATATTTTTCTTGCTTTTAATATAGCGTTGGCATTTACTATCTTATTCGGTTGTATGTTTGTAAAAGAAGTATTGGATCTGTCATTTTTCCCGACGATGTTACTGTTTACTACTATATTCAGAATTGGGTTGAATATGTCTTCTACAAAGCTGATATTATCTTCCGGCGACCCGGGTAATGTCATCTTAGTATTTGGTAACTATGTAGGTGGGGGCGATCTCGTAATCGGTGTTATCATTTTCATTATTTTGATTCTCATTCAGTTCATGGTTATCAATAAGGGCTCCGAAAGAGTTGCAGAGGTAACGGCGAGATTCACGTTGGATGCTATGCCCGGTAAACAGATGGCAATCGATGCGGATCTTAATACAGGCGCGATTACGGATGTGGAAGCGAAGAGAAGGCGTGATAAGATTCAGGAGGAAGCGAGTTTCTTTGGTTCCATGGACGGTGCTGTGAAGTATGTTAAGGGAGATGCGATAGCCGGACTCATCATTACCGTAATCAATATTGTGGGTGGTATCGCGATGGGAGTGCTCCGCCAGGGAATGGATATAGGAGGGGCGGTAGATAAGTATACAATCCTTACTATCGGTGACGGTCTCGTCAGCCAGATTCCCTCCCTGCTCATTTCGCTTTCTACCGGTATTCTTGTAACGAAAGGCTCCAAGGATGCCGATTTCGGTTCGATGCTCATCCGCCAGTTGTTCGGTGTGCCGAAGGTATTGTATTTTGTTGGAACCATTTTAGCGGTGTTAGGTGTTGTCACTCCATTAAATGACATTCTTTTTATTGCGATGGGATTAGTATTTATCGTAAGCGGAAGAGTCATGGCAGGAACCATCGAGACCGCGAAGATAGAGGCAGAAGTGGATATGGACGAAATGGCGGCGGAGGAAATCAGACAGCCGGAGAATGTGACCAGTCTTTTACAGGTGGATCCTATCGAGCTGGAATTCGGCTATGGAATTATCCCTCTTGCTGATGTGAATCAAGGCGGCGACTTATTAGATCGCGTTGTTATGATAAGAAGGCAGATAGCTCTGGAACTTGGGACCGTTGTACCAATTATCCGCCTGCGAGACAATATACAGCTGAATCCGAACCAATATATTATTAAGATAAAAGGTGTACAAGTAAGCGAGGGAGAGATTTTGTTCGATCACTACATGGCCATGAATCCCGGGTATGTGGAGGAGGAAATCACAGGTATTCCTACCTTTGAACCTTCTTTCCATCTGCCGGCGATTTGGATTACCGAGGGGCAGAGGGAAAGGGCCGAAAGTCTGGGCTATACGGTAGTAGACCCTCCGTCCATTATCGCGACGCACCTGACAGAAGTTATAAGGCAGTATATTTCCGAGCTGCTCACAAGACAGGATGTACAGAATCTTGTCAACAACATGAAGGAAACGAATCCCTCCCTGGTGGAAGAACTTGTTCCGAAACTGCTTGGTGTCGGCGAGGTTCAAAAGGTATTGCAAAATATGTTGAAGGAAGGAATCTCCATCCGGGATTTGCTTACCATTTTCGAGACGCTGGCGGATTACGCGGCGACCACGAGGGATACGGATATTTTGACGGAATATGTAAGGCAAAGCTTAAAGAGAGCTATTTCCAGCAAGTATTTTCCTTCTAACGAGACCACCAGCGTGGTGACCATGGATCCGAAGCTGGAACAGGAGATTATGAATAGCGTAAAGCAGACAGAGCAGGGGGCATACCTTACTCTCGATCCGGAAAAGACGAAGACGGTCATCAAGTCGGTAGGAGACGAAGTGCAGAAGCTAGAGAATCTGGGTAAGAATCCTATTATTATCACTTCGCCTATCGTACGCATGTATTTTAAACGGCTGACGGAGGATTATTTCAGAGACTTGATTGTCGTTTCTTATAATGAAATCGAATCAAATGTAGAATTACAATCTGTTGGGATGGTGACGATAGCATGATAATTAAGAAATTCCAAGGAAAAACAGAAAACGAAGCCGTAGAAGCGGCAAAAAGAGAGCTAGGAAAAAATATCGTTATAATGAATGTAAAGGGCGTGAAAAAGAAAGGCTTTTTCCGCTTTTTCCGTTCGGATATGGTGGAGGTGACGATCGCTCTCGAGGAGGAAAATGAGAGATATTATCCATTGAGGAAAGAAGAAAAAAAGGAATCGGCAAGTCCATCGAAGGTGGTTTATCCGTCTCCATATAACGAGATTCAAAATTCCAGATCTCTCTTTGTCGAAAATCTTGATGAGGAAAAAAGAGAAAGCACTTTGCTGGAGGAGAAGCTGGATAATCTTCACATTCTTTTGGAACAGCAGCTCCAGCGTCCGGAGAGCGAAAAGGTGGAGGAAGAAGAGGCAGTACATAGTGAACTTGAGAAATTCACCAAGATTTTATACAATACAATGTTGGATAATGAAGTAAGCGAGAAGAATGCCAATCAAATCATAGACGAAATTGAGAAAAATGTGAAGCCAAACATGCCCTTCGACTATGCGCTTTCCAGCATTTACCAAAAGATGGTTCTCAAATTCGGCAAGCCGGCAAGCATAACGCCTCCTGAAAACGGGGTAAAAGTGATCTTCTTCGTAGGTCCGACCGGAGTGGGAAAGACTACTACCATAGCGAAAATAGCTTCCAAATTCATCGTGGACGATAAGAAAAAGGTAGCGCTTTTAACTGCAGATACATACCGCATTGCGGCGGCAGAGCAGCTTCGCACCTACGCTAATATCTTAGAGGTGCCTTTTCGTGTGATATATGCTCCAGAGGAAATTGCGCAGGTTTTGGAGAATTTTGCGGATTATGATTATGTTTTTGTAGATACGTCGGGGCACTCCTACCAGAACGAGGAGCAGAAGGCCAATACCAACGAGCTGATTCATTCAGCGGATGGTCTGGCTGAAAAAGAAGTCTTTCTAGTGCTCAGTGCTACCACCAAATACCGAGATTTGATCCGTATCGTCGATTCCTATTCGCAAGTTACAGATTATAAGCTGATATTTACAAAGCTGGACGAGACTTCGGCGATGGGAAATCTACTGAATATCAAGCTATATACGGGCGCTTCATTATCTTATGTTACTTGCGGGCAGAACGTGCCGGATGACATAGAAGAGTTCAATCCCCAGAAGACTGTAAAAAAATTACTTGGCGGACAAAATTAGGAGGACAGGATTATGGATCAGGCTGAACAGTTAAGGAACATTATTAAGGCCAACAGTCATCCACAAAGACCTTTGGCTCGCGTCATCACAGTTACCAGCGGAAAAGGGGGAGTCGGTAAATCCAATACGTCCATTAATTTAGCAATTCAGTTCCGTAAGATGGGGCAGAAAGTGATTATACTCGATGCTGATTTTGGACTTGCGAATATCGAAATTATGTTTGGAACGGTGCCAAAGCACAATTTGAGCGATTTGATATATCAGGGGAAAAATATCAAGGAAATCATTACATGGGGGCCGATGGAAGTGGGATTCATTTCCGGAGGTTCAGGAGTTGCGGCATTGTCTAACATTACTAAAGATAACCTGTCTTATATTATTCAGAATCTTGCGGAGTTGGATTCACTCGCGGATACGATCATCATTGACACGGGAGCGGGTATTTCCGATGCGGTAATGGAATTTCTTGTGGCGAGTCAAGAAATTTTACTGATCACTACTCCGGAGCCGACTTCCATCACAGACTCCTATTCACTGTTAAAGGCGCTTTGCAGACATCCTGATTTCTCCAAGGAAGAAACGAAGGTCAGGATGATTGCCAACAGAGTGAGAAAAACAGGAGAGGGTGAGAATCTTTATAACAAGTTGTATTCTGTTGTAAAGAATTATCTCAGAACTCCGATGGAATATTTAGGGGAGATACCGGAGGACGGACAACTTTCCAAGGCGGTAATGCAGCAAAAGCCAGTATGCTTGGAAAATCCGGGTGCGAAATCAGCGTTAGCTTATGAGGAAATAGCGGCTAAGCTGATGAATAAAGCAATGAATAAGAATACAAGCAGGCGGGGAATGGCGGCAATTTTTTCTCATATATTAGGAAAGAGATAAATAGGCAAAGAGATGGTGAATCATGGCAGGTAAAATATTATCGAAATATGTGATACCGGGGAATAGAGTTGATATAAGGGAGACGCGAAAGAAAAAAGGGAAAGAAGATGAGACTGAGGCTCGAATCTATCAAAGTCATGTGTATGACGTTCTTTCTGAGGACCGAATAGAAGTTGTGATGCCTATGGAAAAGACGAAGATTATTCTACTTTCGATAGGCAGTGAATTCGATTTGTATTTTTATTTGACGGACAGTGTTTACCGATGCCGTGCGAAGGTAGTCAACAGAAATAAGAAGAATAGCACTTATCTTTTGACTATGGATTTGATCAGTGATTTAAGGAGGGATCAGAGGCGGGAATATTTCAGGTTCAGTTGTGCACTGGAGATGAATTCCAGAGTTCTTGAGCCGGACGAGATAAAGGCTTTGGAAAAAAGGGATAAGAAGGAGTTCAATACTCCGGGGCTGCCGCTTAAAAAAAGTATCATCGTGGATATCAGCGGAGGCGGGTTGCGCTTTGTGGCAGATTTTAAATATGAAGCGGGCAGCATGCTGCTTTGCAAATATCAGTTGGATACGGAGAATGGTACCAGAGTATACGAATTGACTGGAAAAGTTCTCAGCGTGAAAGAGGTGGAGAATCGCCAGGAAGTATACGAGCATCGGGTACAGTATATGAATATCGATAAAGATGTGCGGGAAGAAATCATTCGATTTATTTTCGGTGAAGAAAGAAAGAACTTGAGGAAGAAAGGTGAAAATCTATAGATTCAGGCTGCTTTTCATAATTTGACATAAAATACCGAAAAATGATGACTATTGATGACTTTGCACTCATGAGAAGGGCGGTCTATGATATAATCATTATAGGTAAAAGATTCCAAGTGAAAAGCAGAGCCGAAAAAGGATAGTGGAGCTTATGAACATGAGTATAGGTCAGGTACCGGGCGGTAAGATCGTGGCGATCGCCAGTTCTACCGGCGGACCGAAAGCTTTACAGGCAGTGATTACGAAGTTGCCGGCAAAGTTGAACGCTCCGATAGTTATCGTGCAGCATATGCCGCCTGGATTTACGGCATCTTTGGCGGAACGGTTAAATACGCTGAGTGAGTTAAATGTAAAGGAAGCCAGTGAAGGAGATGTTCTGGCGGCAGGGAGCGTTTATATTGCCAAAGGCGGAAAGCATCTCAACATCCGTTATTCGGGGAACCGTCATGTGGTATATTATACGGACGAACCGAATAGAGAGGGCGTAAAGCCGTGCGCTAACTATATGTATGAATCGCTGTCGGAAAGCCGGTATGGCGAAGTAGTATGTGTAGTTATGACAGGAATGGGCGCTGATGGAACGAAGGGAATCACTTATCTGAAAAAACAAAAGAAAACACATGTCATTGCGCAGGAGGAAGAGAGCTGTGCGGTATATGGAATGCCTAAGAATATAGTGAATGCCGGGCTTTCCAATCAAATAGTTCCTCTTGAACGCATTGCGCAGGAAATAATCACGAACGTGGGGGTAATTTAAAATGGACGTAAGCCAATATCTCGAAATTTTCCTTGATGAAACAAAAGAACATTTACAGAGCTTGAATACTGAAATATTAAATCTTGAGCAGGATCCGGAGAACGCGGATACGATCAATGAAATATTCAGGGCAGCGCATTCCTTAAAGGGTATGGCAGGAACCATGGGCTATAAGAGGATGCAGGCGCTCACTCATGATATGGAAAATGTATTTTCAGAGGTGCGTAATGGCACAATCAAGGTGAAAGGGAATATGATCGATATCCTTTTCAAATGTCTGGATGCGCTGGAGGAATATTTGAATGCGATTCAGGCATCCGGCGATGAGGGAACTAACGACAACGCGGCGCTTATTAAGCTTCTCAATGAAGTATTGGAAAGCAAAGGAAGTGATGGTGAAGCTGCTTCTAAGGCAGAGAAAAGACAAGATAGTTCCACTGACAATGTATCAAAGCAGATTGTTGTTCATGATATCGCTTTTGACGATACACAAAAGCGCGTACTGAACGAAGCGCTTAGACAGGGTAAGAATGTATACGGAATTACTGTAAAGGTTCAGGAAACTTGCATACTGAAGGCGGCGAGAGCATTTCTTGTATTCAAGTCATTAGAAGAACTGGGAGAAATCATCGTATCCGATCCGCCGGTTCAGGACATTGAAGATGAACGATTTGATCTCGAATTTAGCTTGGTTTTCATTTCTGACAGCCCGCTTGAGAGAGTAGTGGATGCGATTAAGCATGTTTCGGAAATCGAAGATGTGCAAGGCTCCATAATCGATAAAGAAAAATTGGCATATGTGTCTGGAAGCGACAGCATGGAAATGGATTTGCCTATGGCTTCTGAAAAGACCGGAAGCGTGGAAACTGTTTCCTCAGAAAGACAAGCGCTGCAGCAGATGGCAGGCAGCACAAAAACGGCAGAGAAGAAAACTCAGGTATCGAAGCCTGTAGTAAACAGAACGGTCCGTGTGGATATAGAGAAACTGGACGTGCTCATGAATCTGGTGAGCGAGCTCATTATAGCGAAGAACTCCTTAGTATCTGCTTCCGGTGGAGAAAGAGGAAATAACTCCAGCTTCAATGAGCAGATTGAATATCTGGAAAGTGTAACGACGAATCTTCATGAATCCGTTATGAAGGTGCGTATGGTTCCTATCGAAAGCGTTGTAAATAAGTTCCCGAGAATGATTCGCGATTTGTCTAAGAAATTGGATAAAAAGATGGAATTGTACATGTCTGGCGAGGAGACGGAGTTAGACCGTACCGTAGTGGACGAAATTGGCGATCCTTTGATGCATTTGCTGCGTAATGCCGCGGACCACGGGTTGGAAACGGCTCAGATCCGTAAGGAAAATGGCAAGCCGGAGGTAGGCTCTATTTTCTTAGACGCTTATCAGGATGGTAATAATGTAGTGATCGAGGTGCGGGATGACGGTGCCGGGATCAATACTGAAATGGTAAAGAATAAGGCGGTAAGCAGGGGAATTATTACTGCGGATCAGGGCGAGAATATGTCCGAGCCGGAGATTATGAACCTTCTGTTCCATGCAGGCTTCTCCACATCGGAGGTAGTGTCCGACGTATCGGGCAGAGGCGTTGGTCTGGATGTGGTAAAATCCAAGATCGAAGCGCTTAGCGGCGAGGTAGAGGTTAAGAGCAAGCTGGGTGCAGGAAGCACATGGACGATTCGCCTTCCGCTGACATTAGCTATTATTCAGGCTTTGATGGTAGACGTGGGCGGCGAGAAATATGCGGTTTCCCTCGGTTCCATACAGACTATCGAGGATATTTCGCCGAGTGAAATCAAGACGGTACAGAATAAAGAAGTAATCCATTTGAGAGGAATCGTTATTCCGCTTATAAGGCTGAGCGGCGTGCTCGATGTCACGAGCAAGAAAAACCCTGAAGATAACATGACAGTGGTCATCGTTAAGAAGGGCAGTCGGATGGCAGGCCTTGTAGTAGATGAACTTATGGGACAGCAGGAAATCGTTATCAAGTCTTTGGGCAGATATATTACGAAATGTAAAGTAATCAGCGGAGCCACTATTTTAGGCGACGGTGAAGTTGCACTGATTCTCGATACGAATGCGTTGTTTTAAGGAGGAATAACAAATGGAAGAATTAAAAGTCGGTTTAGAAAATGAGACCACTCAGTTCATTGTAGTGAGACTGGGTGAGGAGCAATATGGCATAAATATCAAATATGTGGACAACATTGTGCGCATGCAGCATATTACGCGAGTTCCTAAGGTGCAGGAATATTTAAGGGGCGTTATTAACCTTAGAGGCGAAGTGATTCCTGTTATGAGCATACGCGTAAAGATGGATTTGGAACTGGATGAATATACGAAAGCTACGAGAATCATCATATTAAAGCTGGAACAGCAGGGAAACATCGGAATCATCGTGGATGAAGTGAAGGAAGTAGTAACATTGGATAACTCTCAGATCGAAAAGGTAGCATATGACAGCAAAGAAGAGCGGGAAAACTTTATCTTCGCCATTGGTAAATACGAGGACGGAGGGTTGATATCCCTTCTCGATTTAAACATGGTTGTTTTGGATAAAGAGAACGCATAGGAGGTTTCTTGTGGCTAATCTGGATTTGGAGACTATGTCTCAGGAGTATTACGACGTATTAAAGGAATTGGGAAATATCGGAGCTGGAAATGCAACAACTGCTTTGGCACAAATGCTGCAATGTAAGGTCGATATGTCAGTGCCGCAGGTCAGGCTTCTGGAGTTTCAGGATGTCGCTACCCTTATGGGCGGTGAGGAGCAGATTATGGCAGGAATCTATCTGGGCGTAGATGGAGATATTACGGGAAGCATTATGTTTTTGCTGGAGAAGGATTCGGCCAGGCATTTGGTAAGCAAGCTTATGGGAATGCACTTGGAAGGTGAAGACTTTTCGGAAATGGAGATGTCGGCACTGCAGGAGGTAGGAAATATTATAACAGGTTCTTATCTGAATTCCCTATCCTCACTTACCGGGTTATGTATTTATCCTACGATTCCGTCCTTAGCAATAGATATGGCAGGTGCTATTTTAAGTGTTCCGGCAATCGAATTCGGAACTTTGGGAGATAAAATCCTATTAATACAGACGCAGTTTTTTGATGAGATTCAATTGGATGGTTATTTTATCCTTATTCCTGATTTGGAGTCTTACGGAAAGATATTGTCTTCTCTTGGAATTGTGTGAGGACAGTTTGTACCAAAGAAAAATAGGAGACTCGGAAGAGATATGAGTGAAACAATAAAAGTCGGAATGGCGGATCTTAAAATATGCGTGAGTCCGGATGTCGTTACAACTTTAGGCTTGGGGTCTTGTGTTGGAATCGCAATTCGAGACCCCATAACTAAAATAGGAGGATTGGCGCATATCATGCTGCCAGACAGCACGCAGATAAAAAACAACAGCAATGTTCCTAAGTTCGCGGATACAGGAATTATCGAGCTGGTACGCCAGATTGTCGCAAAAGGCGCGAATCAAAGCCGTCTTGTGGCGAAAATAGCAGGAGGGGCACAGATGTTCGCTTTTCAAAATAAATCGGATATGGTGCGTATTGGAGACAGGAATGTAGAAGCGACGAAGAAAAAGCTGGCAGAGCTAAAAATACCGGTTTTGGCACAGGATACCGGCGACAGTTATGGAAGGACGGTTATATTTTATCCGGAGACGGGCGATTTTGTAATTCGTGCGGTTGGTAAGGAGCAGAGAGTAATATAAGAAACAGAAGAAAAGAGGGGTAACGGCAATGAGAAGGAAATTAATACCACCTTTTTTGATGCTGTTTGCAGGCGCGATAACCAGTATTACTATGTGGGCGCTTCACTATGAAACCAGGACTATGCTTTCCATTTTACTTGGAGTATTGGTCATTTTCTACATAATAGGCTGTTTGCTGAAATGGATGCTGGATGTTTTCGATAAGCAGAATGTGGTGCCTGAGGCACCGGAGGAAGCACAGGAGCAGATACAAGAAGCAGCGGAGGAAGAAGGACAGGTGGACTCATAGAGAAGGCAATCTTAAGGGTAACTGGAGGAGAGTATGGACGAAGCAGGCAGAAAAAAGATGTGGGAGGAATACGGGAGAGGAAAGTCAACTGAAGTACGCGAGAAACTTATCTTGGAATATGCTCCGCTCGTAAAGCTGGTAGCAGGCAGACTCAGCATGTATTTGGGGTATAACGTTGAATACGATGACTTGGTCGGTTACGGTATTTTCGGATTGATAGATGCCATCGATAAATTTGACAGTATGAAGGAGGTCAAATTTGAGACTTATGCCAGTCTGCGTATCCGGGGAGCAATTCTCGATCAGATACGCAAGATGGACTGGATACCCAGAACGATAAGGCAGCGCCAGAAGAAGGTTGAGAATGCGATAAAAGAAATCGAGGCAATACACGGAAGAAATGCGACAGAAGAGGAGATTGCGGTGTCCCTTGGAATTTCCGAGACGGAGTACGGTGAGTGGCAGTCGCAGATGAAGATTACGAATGTGGTATCTCTGAACGAGTTCATGGAACAGGGAAGCGAGGTGCCTTCCGAAAATAATAAAAATTCACATTTTTACAGTCCGGAAGAGGTGATTGAAAAAGCAGAGTTAAAGGTGGTATTAGGAGAGGCACTAGGTCTGCTTACGGAAAAAGAACGCAGAGTGATTGAATTATATTATTATGAGGAATTAACGCTGAAAGAGATAAGCAGTATATTGGAAGTGTCAGAGTCGAGAATTTCGCAACTGCATACGCGGGGTTTGCAGAAAATGAAAACCAAAATGGGGAACTACATAGGAATATTGACTATGAGTTAGTGGGGTTAGCTTATTATGAATGGATATTTTCAACTTATTTGTGAAGAAGGTATAACGAGATTACAAGTATTTCCACCGACAAACGCCGGAGAGCCAGTTAATTTAGGGGAAATTGTAGAATATTTATCGAGCAGAAATATCGTATATGATAATCAGGCACTGCATTCTGTCATTGGAAAACAGGAGCCTTATGTGATAATTATTAATAGTGTGGCGCACATGGAAGAACGTGAGAGCTACAAACTGATGGTGAGTTCGGATAAAATGACGGCTACCGTTCGTTTTTATCCTCCTTCTGTAAACGGCGGAAAGATGACTAAAAGCGAATTTATCGACGATCTTGGCTTTAAAGGGATAAAATTCGGAATACAGGAAGAAGAAATAAGCAAGTACTTTGAAAACAGACGTTATTGTGAAGATATCATCGTTGCGAGGGGAAAAGAGCCCCGTCACGGGACAGACGCTTATATAGAATACTATTTTAATACAGACTTAAAAGTAAAACCTACATTGAAAGATGATGGAAGCGTAGATTTTTTTAATCTAAATACAATCAATCATTGTCATAAGGGTGATGTGATTGCCAGGCTGTTTCCTGAAGACATGGGGGAATCTGGCACCAATCTGATGGGAGAGAGGCTGAAGCCGCGGGATGTAAAGAAAAAGATGCTGAAATACAGCAGAAATGTCACGCTCTCTGAGGACAAGCTCAGCATGATTTCTGAGGTGGACGGGCATGTTACCTTAGTGGATGAGAAGGTGTTCGTTTCCGACGTCTTATCTGTCGATAATGTGGATAACGCCACGGGAAATATAGAATATGATGGAAGTATTCAAGTCAGAGGAAATGTATGTGCAAATTTCTCGGTGAAATCAAAAGGAAACATCGAGGTTCAAGGGGTGGTAGAGGGCGCTTATCTAGAGGCTGACGGTGATATCACCATTGCCAGAGGTATGAACGGTATGAATCGGGGAATACTGCGGGCGAGGGGAAATATCGTTGCGAAGTATATGGAGAATACCACGGCGACGGCAGGTGGATATGTGTCTTCAGAATCTATTCTGCACAGTACGGTGCAAGCAGGAACTGAGGTGACGGTAAGCGGAAAACGAGGCTTTATAACGGGCGGACGGGTATGCGCTACGAATGCGATAACTGTAAAGACGTTGGGATCTCCGATGGGTGTGGATACCATAGTAGAGGTAGGCGCAAATCCTACCACGAAGACCCGTATTCAAGAGTTACAAAAGGAAATCCTGGAGGCGACAAAGGTAGTTAAATCGGTTCAGCCGATACTAACGTCCACGCAGCAGAAGTTGGCGAAGGGAGTAAAGCTGTCTCCGGAACAAATACAGTACATGAAGTCTTTGATTTTCTTAAGCAAGGAGAAGACGAAGGAGATAGAAGAAAAGACGGCGGAAATGGATGGGCTTCAGGAGTTTATCGGTAATATGTCGGGAGCATGTGTCAACGTGACTGGTGTGGTATACGGAGGAACCCGTGTTTGTATAGGTGATTTATCCATGATAATTAAGAATGAAATGCAGTATTGCAAATTCATTAAAATGGATGGCGAGGTAAAAATGACGGCACTTTAGTGAAAAAGGAGGTCATAACGATGTCGATTAGCCGTATTGAGTTGCAGGGACAGATAACCCGTGCGCAGGATTATACTACGATAAAGCACAATGAAGACAATAAAGGAATGGTCGATCAGAGCAATTTCCAGAAACACTTCAGCAAAGTTGTGGATGATCGTATGACGCAGGTGCATCAAGGGGAGAATACCGAAAAGCAAAACAAGCGCTTTGATGCCAAGGATAAGGGGAATGGCGAATATTCAGGCGACGGAGGACAGCACCGTAAAAAGGATGAGGAAAAGAAGGGCGGTCCTGACGGGAAGGTTATGATTAAAAATATGAGTCGGTTTGATATAAAGATTTAGGAGAAGACAATCTATGATTACAGCGGAAATTGTTCTTCTTATTATTGGCGGTATCATTTTGGTATTGAGCTTTGTTTTGCCTGTTTGGAAGGAGAAAACGGAGAAAAAAGAGCCGCAGATAGATAAAGGACAAATAAAAGAACTGGTAGAAAAAGAAGTGGAAGAGGCCAAGAAGCGTATCGGCGATATCGTCGATGAGACGGTCACATATTCCATGGAGAAAACGGAGCGCAGTATGGAGCGGCTGGCAAATGAGAAAATCATGGCAGTCAACGAATACTCGGATCTTGTACTGGAAAATATTAATAAGAATCATAATGAAGTAATTTTTTTGTATGACATGCTCAACGATAAGCACGAAAACCTTGTGAATACTGTAAGTGAAGCCGGTAAGGTCGCGAAGGAAATAAAGCAAGTGGTAAAGCAGCCTGAGGAAGAAATAAGCAAGGCAGAGAAAAAATCTGTGCCTGCAGCGGCAAAATTTCCTAAAGAAGAAACTGTGGCCGAGAAAAAGGCGGAAAGCGAAGCAGAAGTGTTCGTACCCATTGCTCCGGAGAAGGTGACTGTTAAAAAGAGCGGCAGACGCAAAGCTGCGGATGCGGTGAAAACGAAGGTTGTAGGCGGTGAGGTCGAAGTAAAGAGTGAGCCGGCTAAGTCTGAGCATGGCGGCAAAGAAGAAACGGTCAGAAACAGTAACGAAAAAATATTGAGTCTGCACAAGGAAGGAAAATCCCAAACTGCGATAGCGAAGGAATTAGGGCTCGGTGTCGGAGAGGTGAAGCTGGTCATCGATTTATTTGAGCAGGCTTAAAGCACGCAGGCCGAAAGTAGAACGGGCAGGAACGGATATGAATTTGAAATATTATTTGAGAGGGCTTGGCTTGGGCATAATCATTACCGCTGTTATTATGGGACTTGCGACGGGCGGAAAAAGAGAAGCGCTTACGAACGAGGAAATAATAACGAGGGCGAAGGCTCTCGGCATGGTGGAGAATAAAGTCCTGACGGAGTATACCGAAGAGGTTAAAGAGGGAGATGTGCAGGAAAGCACTGATAATGAGGTGGATAATGCAGGGACGAAGGCTGCTGTAAAGGAGCAGGAAATTCTGTCTATGGATGAGGCAGGAAAAGAAGCTGATGATGCGGCGGACTTGAAAGATACTTTGAGCGATTTGGACACTGATGCGGCTAAAGCTGATTCTGACAGAGCTTTGGAGGACGAGGTTGCCGGCACAGTGGATGTGGAGGCGGAGGAACCCGAGCCTAAGATTTTCTCTGTGAAGAAAGGAGAAGCTCCCTATAGTATATGCAAAAGGCTTGTAGAAATCGATTTGATTTCATCAGCGGATGACTTCGATACGTATTTACTAAACAATGGGTATGACAGGAAGATCGTCGCGGCAGAATATAAAATACCTTCCGGAGCTTCCGAAGAGGACATCGCAACAATTATTACGGGCGGAAAGATAGAGAATGCAGTGCCATAAAAATTAATACAATAATTTCAGCAAATTTTTCAAAAGCCCTTGTCAGAAGGGTTTTTGTTATGTTATAATTCGAATGTTGTGACTAAAAAACACGTGTATCCATTCATTGTCGGTGCTTTTGACGCTTAAGGTAGGCAATGGAGTATAAGATATGCGGAAGCAAATTAACCAAATGGAGGTAGAAACATGAGCGTTATTTCAATGAAACAGTTATTAGAGGCAGGTGTTCATTTCGGACATCAGACGAGAAGATGGAACCCTAAGATGGCTCCTTACATCTTTACGGAGAGAAATGGTATCCACATCATTGACTTACAGAAGTCTGTAGGCAAGGTAGATGAAGCTTACAAAGCGGTATTTGATATCGCAACTCAGGGCGGGACAATTCTTTTTGTTGGTACGAAAAAGCAGGCACAGGATGCCGTTAAATCGGAAGCAGAGCGTTGCGGAATGTTCTATGTAAATGAGAGATGGTTAGGCGGCATGCTCACCAACTTCAAGACGATTCGCAGCAGAATTGACAGATTAAAGAAGATTGAGCAGATGTCCCAGGACGGAACCTTCGATGTTCTTCCTAAGAAAGAAGTTATTGCACTCAAGAAAGAGTGGGAGAAGTTAGAGAAGAATCTGGGTGGAATCAAAGATATGACAAGAATTCCCGATGCTATTTTCGTAGTAGACCCTAAGAAGGAAAGAATCTGTGTGCAGGAAGCTCATACATTGGGCATTACGTTGATTGGAATCGGCGATACGAACAGTGATCCGGAAGAACTTGATTATATCATCCCGGGAAATGACGATGCTATCAGAGCCGTAAAATTAATCGTTTCCAAGATGGCTGATGCTGTAATTGAAGCTAATCAGGGAGAGGAAGCTTTCACAGAAGTGGCTGAAGAAATGACTGCTGAGGCTACAGAAGCAACCGATATTGAAGAAATTGCGGCAGAATAAGCCATAGTATAGAATAGTGCGAAGAAAGGAATGGTTATTTAAATGAGCATCACGGCAGGAATGGTAAAAGAATTAAGAGAATTGACCGGTGCAGGTATGATGGACTGTAAAAAGGCGCTTACCGAGAACAACGGCGATATGGAAGCTTCCATAGAATATTTAAGAAAGAATGGTCAGGCTAAGGCTGAGAAGAAAGCTGGAAGAATTGCGGCTGAAGGACTTTGTCGCGTAGCTACGGACGGCGACAAATGTGCGGCAGTTGTTGAGGTTAATTCCGAGACGGATTTCGTTGCGAAGAACGAAGACTTCCAGAAGTTCGTTGAGAATGTTGCAGAGCAGGCAGTAGCATCCAATGCGGCAGATATTGACGCATTTATGACTGAGGCGTGGAAAGAGGATTCTTCTAAGACGGTAAAAGAAGCGTTGGTAGAAAAGGTTTCTGTTATCGGCGAGAATTTGAATATCAGAAGATTTGAAAAAGTAATAGCTGAGAACGGCTGTGTAGTAACTTACGTACATGGCGGCGGAAGAATCGGCGTTATCGTAGAAGCAACTACGGATGTTGTGAACGATGCGGTAAAGGAAGCTCTTACGAACCTCGCTATGCAGGTTGCTGCACTTTCCCCCAAATATGTATCTACGGAAGAGGTTTCAGAAGAATACAAAGCACACGAGAAAGAAATCATTGCAGCTCAGATCGCTCAGGATCCGAAAATGGCCGGCAAGCCGGAGAAGGTTATCGAAGGCGCGGTATTAGGACGTCTGAACAAAGAACTGAAAGAGGTATGCCTCTTAGAGCAGACCTATGTAAAAGCTGATGACGGAAAGCAAACTGTTGCTCAGTATGTTGCTCAGGTTGCTAAGGAGAACGGTGCCAATCTTTCACTGAAGAAGTTCGTTCGTTTTGAGACGGGCGAGGGTCTTGAGAAGAAGGAAGAGAATTTTGCAGAGGAAGTTGCAAAGCAGATGGGAAATTGATCTCACATTGAGAAATAAATCTAAGGAGCCGGAAAACGATGTTTTTCCGGCTCCTTTTACGCATTTTTGAATTGTTGTAAAATATCGCAGAATATCACCTGCCTTTAAAGAAAAGTTGATAAAAACTATTATGATAATGGTAAAACCTTGTCAAACGGTGGGAAATGTGGTTATAATAATTTTTACAAGTAGGTTGAATGAAACAGTATTCATGATTTTTTTGAAATGGTAAGGTTGGAGGATAAGTTGAATAGATTTGCAGTGGAAGATTTGTTTGGAATTGAAGGCTTTAATATAGCCTGGTATGGAGTGATTATTGGATTTGCTATGTTGTTGGGGGTATTTATTGCTGATTACAGGGCGAAGAAAAATGGATACAAATCGGATTTGATTTTTGATTTTATTCTAATTGCGCTTCCAATTGCTATTATTTGTGCTCGTTTATACTTTGTGTTTTTTGAATTGGAGAAGTATTTGAATAACCCATTAAAGATATTTGCAATCAGAGAAGGCGGACTGGCTATTTATGGTGGCGTGATCGGAGGCTTTTTATGCGCAGTAGTTTTTTGCAGGATTAATAAATTTCCGATTTTTAAATTGATCGATTTAGCGATACCTAGTTTAATATTAGGACAGGCAATTGGGCGATGGGGCAATTTCATGAATCAGGAAGCATATGGTGCAGTTATCATGAATCCAAAGCTTCAGTTTTTCCCCTATGGAGTATATATTGATGCGGTGTCAGAATGGCATCAGGCCACTTTTTTTTATGAGAGTATGTGTAATTTATTGTTGTTTATAATTGTGCTGATTATTTCCGGAAAAACTAAAAAGGACGGGGTATTGCTATCAACTTATCTAATCGGTTATGGATCGGCAAGGTTTTTTATTGAGGGATTAAGAACAGACAGCCTTTACTTATTTGGAGGAATACGGGTGTCTCAGATTCTTTCATTTCTTTTGATAATCAGCGGAGGTGTTTTACTGGTTTTAATTAAGAAAAGTTATATAACAAATAAGGGATATAATGGGAAGTATTTGATTCCGAAATCCTAGTTTTTCATTAGCTAAGCAGTCGGGGGGACTAATTTTATGTTGAAAATGCTTGTTTATGTATTTTTGCGACTATACCGGAAAATACAAGAATAAATCAAATAAATTGCCTTCCGTCTTGATTTGGATATTTCCATTCTGCCGTTTTACAATCTCCTGAATACTTGCCAGGCCGATGCCATGATTTTTGACATCAAGCTTCGTGGTTATGGGGATATTTCCGTCTACTACGATATTTGTCGTGGGATTCTTCATAGAAAGAACGAACATGCCCTTTTGCCAGTGACTTTCCAGAATAATATATCTGCTTTCATCCGAAATATTATTGCATGCTTCTATTGCATTATCCAGCGCATTGGCAAACAGTGCACAAACGTCCGCCTTATTGAGCGGCAGTTCTCCAGGTATCTCCACTTTTGCGTTAAAATGTATGTTATCCTTTTTCATTTTCTCTTCCTTTACAGTTAATACAGCATTAACTGTAGGGTCGCCGCAATAGATTAATGCCTTGGTAACCGCATCATTTTCAAGTAACTCCTGAATGTATACATCTTTTCTATCTGATGGCAATGCGGACAGGGTATGAAGATGGTTCGCCATATCATGCTTTAGTCTTCGTATCTCGAAGTGCTGCTGTTTCATTGCATCATAATACTTTCGATTGATCTCTTCATACATGATTTGCTGTTCCAGACTTCTCTGCTTTGATAGCATCGTAAAGGTCCATAAAAGTCCCGCAAAAGAAAATAGCGCTATAAGCAAAAGAGTAAAATATAAATTTTTGTTTTCCATAAAATTAGTCTGATACTCAGATAAAAGGATAACGCTTAAGACAATACCGATAGGGGTGGCTGTCAAAAGCAGCAGTAACTTCCACATGGAAGGAGATAAATCACTTTTTCTGACTGGCGCGAAAACTCTGATTTCCAGATATAATAAGATTGCCATCAGCAAACGAAATTCTGATTTGCCGTCGATATGCATTGTCAAAAAATTATCAATAATGGCATTGCCGGAAAATATGGTGCTTGATATCATAAGACCGATAGTCATTTTTTCTGTCAAAGAACCTTCAGAGGAAACCATTATTCCTGCCATAAAAATCAGAAAAGTAAGTGGCAGATTGCCCCAATCCGATATATAGATAATCATGCCGGAAATCAAACAAGTAATCACAAACAAAACTGCTTTTGCCCACCACTTTCTTTTTACCTTCAAAAGCCGTACGATTGTCAGAAAGTTAATGGTAGATGTTCCTATAAATAATAATATAAACTTAATGATAAATGTGACATGTTCCATCTTGTTATCCCCTTAGCATGGCCCTGGCTAATTTTTCGGTAGCTGCTTCTTTCAGCGCCCGGCTGACCGGAAGTTCTGCGGTTTCACCTCCGACCCCCGATATTATAATGGAGCTGTTTCCGATATGCCTTACTTTTATCTCATTTACCAAGTATCTCTGATGAATTCTCACAAAGCTTACCCCGACTTTTTCTTCAATGACATCCAGCTTCCCATAAAAAGGATAACTACCCTTCGCCGTCACCAGATTCACAAGCCTTCTATCGCTGTAAAAATAGAGAATATCTTCATAGGGGAACCGGTACAGTCCTTCTGTATTTTTAAGCACAAAGTTTGCCCCTTCATTTTGAAGTAAAAGTTCACGCACTCTTTTATAAACCGGCAAAAGCTTTTCTATGGTAACAGGCTTCATCAGATAGTCCAGTGCGCCTATCTGATAACCGTCAAACACGTAATCTGCGTACCCAGTCACGAATACAATCATAAGACTTTTATCGAATTCACGTATATTCCCAGCTGTTTTCATGCCATTGATTCCACTCATTTCCACATCGAGAAATAAGAGATCGATTTCTCCGGGGTGCTTTTTCAGAAAACTTACTGTCCTTTCTCCGGAAAGGAACTCATAGACAATATCCTCCGACTCACTGTTTATTATCTTCTCCAACTGTATTCTGAGCGAGTCTCTCGAATCTGTCTCATCATCGCATATAGCTATTCTAAGCATAGGATTCTTCCTTCCTCCAAATGTCTGTATATCATTTATATAACATTTATAGATTAACATTCGGGGTAGCATTTTGCAATCTGCCGGTTTTCAAACTTTACATCAGGCGTGCAAAGCTTTACAGATTTTACAGATAAGAGCAAAACTTTACATAAGAACTACAGAAAATCGCATGTCATTAAATAAAAATTATTTTCTATATTATACTTATGAGAAACAGAAAAGGAGGTAATTATTATGTTATATGTAAAAGACTTATATAAAACTTATATGATAGGAAAAACAGAATACTCTGTGCTGAAAGGACCTGGTTTTCATGTTGCGAATGGAGAATTTGTTGCAGTCATGGGTCCGTCCGGATCGGGGAAAAGCACGCTGCTCAATTGCATTTCGTGCTATATTCCTTTTGAGAAAGGCAGTATTACCTTGGGCGGAAAACAAATAGCAAACTTGAAGGAAGAGGAGCTTTCAAAGATTCGGAATGAGAAGCTGGGGTTTGTTTTTCAGGATTTCATGCTTTTAGACGGGTTAACCGTCCGTGAGAATATTCTCGTGCCCCGTATCATTAAAGGAAGCGTGGATAAAGAAAGTGAAGAACGGGCCGATCAATTAATTTCGCTTTTCAGAATAGAGCATATTGCCGGTAAATATCCAGCCGAAATATCGGGAGGCGAGCGTCAGCGAACTGCAGTGGCAAGAAGCCTGATTAACAACCCATTGATGATTCTTGCAGATGAACCTACCGGAAATCTTGACAGCAAATCCGGCAGAACGGTCATTGAATCCTTTGAAAATGCGAGGAAACAAATGGGTGCTACTATCCTTATGGTAACCCATGACAGTTTTTCTGCCTCATTTTGTGACCGCGTCATTTTATTAAGGGATGGTGTTATTTACCGGCAGTTGGAAAAAAAGGGAGAACGCGAGGCATTCCACAGTCTGCTTTTGGATACGATGAAAGAAATGGGTGGTGAACAATGACGACAATGAAAGAGTTGGAACAGAAATTACAACTTGCGGATTATAAACAGGCAAGAATTTATTTATTCTGTAATTTTATTGCACTTATGTTAATTTCAGCCTACTCAGTAATGATGCTTTCTCCCACGGTATTAAATGTACTGCCTGAAGGAGGAGACAGCCGGAAGCAGATGATTATGATATTTGTACTGACGCTATTTGGATGCACGGTATTTACTGTGTATGCCGCCAGTCTGTTCTTTAGAAAAAAGTCCGGACAACTTGGCATTCTGATGGCGATGGGGGCCTCCAGAAAAGCATTAAAGCTCGGGCTCTTTAAAGAGGTGCTGACCTTAAGTTCCTTTTCATCCCTTGCGGGTATCGCAGCGGGCTTTCCTTTTGTATGGATTCTTTGGAACTGTTTTAGACTTTTTGTCGTAGACAGTGCAGAAATGAAACTACGGTTTAACTTAAAGTGTCTGTTGATTGCTTTTGTCTTTGCTTTTATTGTTATACTGTTTGCCTGCATAACAGCAGGACAATATTTGAAACGCACAAATATTATTGATATTATGCAAGAAGAGCATAGAAACGAACCGGTGAAAGAACTGGGAAGGTGGTGCGGTCCTATGGGACTTCTTCTGTTGTTTGCAGGGGGCGTCTCCGGCTACTTGGCACCGGGATTATACATTAGCGTATTCTCGGCATATCCTTCTGCACTGATCAACTTATTCTATATTCCTGTTTTTATAGGATTATATATGGTAATGCTGCACACTGTCGTTTATGGCTGGCGTTCCCGTAAAAAAGAGCCATATAAGAACATTATTTCCCGAAGTATGATGAAGTTTCAGGGAAAGCAGACGGTAAATAATCTCCTTGTAAGCACTGTCTTGATTGCCGGTGCCTGCTTTGCCGTATTTTATCTTCCGATGCTTGCAACTGGCCAGCTTACCGGTGTGAAGGCCAGACCTTATGATTATATGTTTCACTACCGGTCAGATCAAAATGTGCCGGAAAGATTGGATATTGAAAATATGGCGTCCCGCTATGATATAATGACAAAGGACTGGGGCGAATGCGAATATATAACACTTGGCATTGACGGAAATATAAGGGTAGAGGAAGCAAACGGCCATTTCCATCTTGAGTACCGAACGCTTTTACAGCAGGGCAAGTTCCTGGCAGAAACTGATTATAATCATATGACAGGCCAAAATGTGGATGTTCTTTCCGGTACATACCTTGCGGTCAGTAATACGGCAGAAACAGGCACGTACTGGCTGCAGACGGATGCCAAAGTATTTACAAATATGGTGAACAGGCAAGTACTAAATACGCAATTTGCAGGCATGGTACACTATGATATGCTGACGGATCAGATAGGTTATTACGTTCTGGATGATAAGGATTATAGAGAGGCCGCCGCCGGACTCTCTGACGAATGGAAGGGAATGATCATGATATTTAATGTAGAAGGTGCTGATAACTATGCCTTTGCCAATGAGTTTTTCCGTACATTTGTATCGTCTTTCGATTCTAGCTGTGAGCTTCCGGCGTACTATGACACTGTTACCAAAATCTCAGAGAATGAACGCGGAGAAATATACTGGGGAGATACTGGACAAATGACTAAAATCAGCTTCCAGCATCCTGATTCTTCGGATTTCCGTGCCTATTGGACATATATGCCTAAGTTCAGGATTCTGGATTACAATGATTTCCTGCGTAATTTTGCGGTGTATTTAATGGTATTTCTTTTTATTTTCATCGTGTGTATCTTATCTGCCCTGATCATCAGTTATACCCGGTGTCAGACCATTGCAATAAATAACCGTTATGTGTTCGATGATCTAAAACGGCTTGGTGCATCACCTGAATTTCTTACAAAAGAAGTAAAAATGCAGTGTCAAAAGGTTTTCCGAACGCCTTCTGTAGTAGGAATCAGCACTATGTTTCTATTATATTGCATGCTCATGTACGCCAATGATGGTAAGTTTTCTGTGGATGAAATGGTTGGACTATTAGTCTGTGGTGCTGTCCTTATGATAGTCATATTAATTATTTATTTTGTTTATCGTAAAACGGTGATTATTATAAAGAAACAATTAGAGATTTAACGCAGAACATCCAAAGCTTCCCGAAAAATGATTGATTTGATAAAAGGTTCGTGGAGAAAGCATTATTCAGATTTCCCCACAAGCCTTTTTCATTATAAACTATACGCACGTAAACGCGTCGATTCTATTGAGAGAAACCCCAAAAAAGCTCCATCGGAAGAATCGGTTCCAACGGAATCCGGTTACGGTATTGCGGCTCACCTGAATAGGGAACATCCAGAACTCATCCCCATTACTCATCCAGACATAGGTGAATCGTCCCAGACAGTTTCGAATGGAGGAAGGATCAACCCGGAAGGTAGTTATCTGCCTGGAAGGGGTGTAGTTTGGAGGCGCCGATGTGGGGGCGCCTGAACGGGGGCCTTCAGGTCCAGGCCCGGGTCCGAATCCAGGCCCAGGTCTAGGTCCGAATCCAGGCCCAGGTCCAGATCCAGGTCCGAATCCAGGCCCGGGTCCAGTTCCGGAACCTGGTCTAGGTATCCCTGGAAATGGGGGCGTAGGAGTTCTCGCTTGTTCTCTTCGCTTAGCATCTGAAAAGTCGTTCTGATTAGAATAATCCATTTAATTTCTCCAAAAAAAGACATAATTATTAATATTATTATATTAACATATATAAATAGTGGAACCTAATACATCGTTTATTTCATCAGGTTGAACCATATGTTTTGCTCCATAATAACTACTAAAATTTCACGTCAGTTCTTGTTGCTTAACAGGCTTCAATATTTCACTATATAAGGGAGCATATTTTGTAATATTTTGTGATAAGCATTAGCATACATATGAATACCTTCAATCGTATATTCTTTCTTGAGCCTTCCCTGACAATCTGTCAGTCCTGAATTGACATTAATAAAACGACAGCATAATT
The DNA here is from genome assembly GCA_023399455.1 of Bacillota bacterium. Classification (GTDB taxonomy): domain Bacteria; phylum Bacillota; class Clostridia; order Lachnospirales; family Lachnospiraceae; genus Kineothrix; species Kineothrix sedimenti. The sequence continues at coordinate 2,550 of JAEWPN010000079.1, read as the reverse complement.
GTTTCGCCATTTGTTCGATTTCGAGATTAACTTTTCTTATGGTTTCATTGTTTCTGTTTTTAAAGGTTAATCCTCCTGCCTCATTATCTGATAACTTATCCACTTCATTGACGGGATAATATGCCATTACATAGATCTTGGTATTTTCAAGCATATCAGTGGTGGTAAAACCACTAACTCCACGATTGTCGTCTCGTCAGCTCCGAAATTTCATTTTCGTTCATAATTTTTCTCCATTTTATATTTTCATAATTTATTTATAACGATTGAACGCCTTTGCAATTATCGCGTTACGATACAAATAAATTTGGGATCTCCTTTATTATAATAGTGAATCAATATACTGTGCAATATATTAATATTATATAGACGATGTAATCCGTAAGTAGTAAAGCTCCAAAGAGTATGATAAAATACTCAAAAAGAAGCATGCATAAATATTATGTATGGAAAATGCGGATTAGGGAGGGAGAATACATGAAATTTAGAGTAATAGCATTGCCCCCATTTAGGGCGGCGTCTTCGAAGCCGGATAAGAACTTCGATTTTTCTCCGACAGGTATTTTAGGAAAGTTCGATACTTATTTTTCAGCGATAAAGCCAAGTGACAGGGATAGTTTTATGCCACGTGATTTTTTGTATTTCGATGAGGATAAACAAGGAATGATATGGATGTGGGCCCTGAGCGAAGGTATGGATGACGGAGGAAATGAGATCATTGACTTTGAAGGCGGTTATTACCTTACTTATGTATATAAAGACGGCGATGAGGAAACCGGCGGAAGGTTATATGAAGAAGCGCTTAAGTATATCGAGGAATCTGAAATATTGGAACTGGATGTTCGCGCCAGCCACTATGCGATGGGTCACATTATAACTCCTGAGCCAATAATAAAGGCGCAGGGGTGGGCACAGATGGAAAGCTTTATTCCTGTCAAACTAAAAAAGTTATAAGCTGAAAATGCATTTCACCCATTCAAGAAGCATCTTATCCGGCGAATGATAGCCCTAACTGTGCGGATGTGCTATGTTTTGTATAAGATAAATTATACAAAACACAGGAGGCTTTTAAATGGAAACTGTAATATTGATTCTGCTGATTATGGGAGAAATCATTTTTTTGTTTTGGGCGCTCAAAACGGGAAACGTTAAGAGAAGAGAAAAATATATTTGGAAGGCAGTCTGTACTACGATTTTAGCACTATTGCTTATTGCCGGTGTCTTGGAAGGGCTTTCGAGATATGGTGCGATACTGTTAGTCTTGCTTTTTCAGACTTGCATGGGTTTGCTTACAGAGCGCAGGCGTAAAGGCAAGCCCTATGGAAAAGTAACGATGACAGCGCTTTTTCTGGTCAATATCGCAGTTTATCTTTTGGCATTGCTCCCGGCATTTTTATTTCCCCAGTATAATCCGCTTGCGGTAACGGGCAAACATGCTGTGGAAATTGCGGAGTATACTTATGCAGACGAGAACCGCATTGAAACCTTTTCAGACATTGGCGAAAACAGGTCAGTAACTGTGAAGGTCTGGTATCCTGCCGAGGAAGGAGCTTATCCGTTAGTTGTTTTTTCCCACGGAGCATTCGGCGTTATTGACAGCAACAACTCCACTTATACTGAGCTGGCTTCCCATGGATATGTTGTGGTTAGTATAGGGCATCCTTATCATGCTATGTTTGTCAAGGATGTAAGCGGAAAGACGACCTATGCCTCCAAGGAATTCATTGAGCAGATTTATGCCATGAACTCGGATGAAACGCCGGAGGGTGAAGATGATTCGGATAAGGAAATGACGACCTATTTGAACAGCCGGGAATGGATGAAGGTGAGGACAGAGGATATGAATTTTGTTCTTGATACTATTTTGGAGAAAGCGGATACCGTAAATGAGGTTCCCTTTTCCATGATCGATAGAAATAAGATTGGTTTATTCGGGCATTCTCTCGGCGGAGCGGCATCCGTTCAGGTTGGAAGAGAGCGGAAGGATATTGATGCGGTCATCGATTTGGAAGGTACTATGTTAGGCGAATATGCCGGATTTAAGGATGGTACGGAAATATTCAATGAAGAGCCGTATCCAATTCCCTTGCTGGATGTGAATTCTAAGGTAATACACGATTTGGCTTTGGAAGTACCGGGAGATGGATATGTGAATTTTTATACAGGCGAACGAGCGCTTGATTACAGAGAAGTGATTTTCGATGATGCGGGCCATCTGAATTTTACGGATTTGCCGATCGTTTCACCACCGCTTGCAAGGCTGCTCGGTGTGGGTGATGTGGATGCCAGAAAATGTATGGAGAATGTAAATTATGTAGTACTTGCCTTTTTCGATTATTACCTGAAGGGAGAAGGGACGCTGACAATAGAAAAGGAATATTGACATGAGGGTGACGGTAAGGAAGATAGACAACAAAGAGCAGGAGCAGGTGATCATTGAATGTGTCGAGCTGACGCAGGAAATCAAGGATATTTACACCTATGCCATATCAAAAGGAATCGAGCTGTCAGGTGCGGAAAACGGACATATTGTAAAAATCAAGCTGGAGG
>JAEWPN010000066.1 GCA_023399455.1 Bacillota bacterium | reverse complement strand
TGTCCATCTGCTCCTCGAGCTTTATATTCAGCACATGCGTTATCATCGCACAAAGAATAGCCGTGTTTAACGCGTGCTTGTATACATGATCCTCTTTACTTCTCAAATTCTGGATAAAATTGATACTTTTATCGAGATGGCCATAACGCCTAAGAATGTTATTCACGATTACCTGAAGCTTCGGTCCCCGTTTGCTGTCCTTCAATTTATTCAATTCCTCGCTCAGCGCGAACACAGTCATCGTCTGAAAACGCTCGAACAAAATATCCTCCTGCGTCATCGGCGGAACTGGCTCAGCCGGCTCCAGAATGAACAAACCGATTAAACCGAACGTATGAATACTCTGAATGCCTTGTGCCGTAAGCTTAGAACTGCGCTCATAAAGCAAGACCCCATCCTTGTTGTAGATCGGCCTTGCCAATCTCATTCCCTTCTTTAACTTCTCTGTTTTCACAAAAAGCATATACTGTCCCCCTTTATCTGACGTTAAGATTCTTTTTCGAATCCTCTTTTAAGCTTACCCAGAGCCCTTTTCTCAATACGGGAAACATAGCTTCTGGATATTCCCAGCCGTTCCCCGATCTCCCTTTGGGTAACCTCTCTCCCCGTTTCAAGTCCGTACCTTAAAAAAATAATTTCTTTTTCTCTGCCCTCTAACTTCTCCAACAAGCGTGCCAATTTTTTCAAATCGCTGCACAGCTCCATTCTGTCTATCACATCTACCTGTTCAGTCTCAATAATATCGAGTAAATTTATCTCATTTCCTTCTTTATCCGTTCCAATCGGCTCATATAAGGATACTTCTTTAGACGTCTTTCTCTTGGAGCGAATCAACATTAACAATTCGTTGTCTATACAGCGCGAAGCATATGTGCTGAGCTTTCCCTTGCTGGCATCAAAAGATGCCACCGCTTTAATAAGCCCAATCGTGCCTATGGAAATCAAGTCTTCCATGTCCTCATCCACGTTCTGATACTTCTTGGCGATGTGGGCCACCAGGCGTAAATTGCGCTCAATAAGGATTTCTCTCGCTTCCCGGGCTTTCTCACTGCTCCCTTTTTGCAGGTTCTGAATATAGCAGGCTTCTTCTTCTGCGGTTAAAGGTTTTTGGAAAGTTTTCAAAAAGCGCCCCCGAAGTCAATTTATTATATTCTATGACCTCGCTGCCCTTCTAGTGCCTTTCCATTTAAATTAACTATATTATACAAATTATTACCAAAAATAGCAACAACTTAAAAGAGAAATTGGGCCATAACATAATTACTTACATCTCTCCCGTAAGAAGTGAGTTTTACCCGTTCTCCTGTATCGATCAGGCCGTTATCAAGAAGCTGTTGCAAAACCGGCCCGTATATTTTCTCCATATCCTCGTGAAAAGCCTCAAAAAATTCCGCTCTGCTCACGCCCTCAGTCAAACGAAGTCCCAAAAACATGAACTCCTCCATCTGTTCTGCTCTGCCCAGCCTTTGAATCTCTTCCTTTACGTTCCCATGAATCTTCCCTTTGCCATAAGCGTCTAAGTAGGTCTGCATCCTGGCGGTATTCTTCCAGCGCACATTTTCCACCATGGAAGAGGCTCCCAGTCCGAACCCGGCATAATCGTGTCTCCTCCAGTATGTGGTATTATGTCTGCATTCTCTTCCCTTTAAAGCATAATTGGAAATCTCGTAGCGGCAATAGCCCGCCTCCTCCAACCGCTTTCCGGTTTCTTCATACATCCGGCGTTCCTCTTCTTCCGACGGAAGACCCCTTTCCACTCCGTTTTCTCCCTCTTTCTCGCCATACATATCAAAGAAGGGGGTTCCCTCCTCGATAATGAGGCTATAGGCAGAAATATGCTCCGGTTTAAGGCCTGTCACCTTAAGTAAAGTCTCCAGATAGCGTTCTGCAGTCTGCCCCGGAAGTGCCGACATCAGGTCCACATTTATGTTATCGAAACCGGCCTCTCTCGCCATATGAAAGGCGGCGAAGAAATCGGCGGCATTGTGGATCCTGCCCAAAGCCCTGAGCTCAGAGTCCTGCACCGACTGGGCACCGATGCTGAGTCTATTGATTCCTGCGGCTTTGTACCGGCTGAGCTTTTCCTTATCTACCGTGCATGGATTTACTTCTATGGTTATTTCCGGCTTGGAGGAGAAACGGTAGCAGTTCTTCAGCGTATCCATTATCTTTTCAATATGGGCTGTCTGCAGAATCGAGGGAGTTCCTCCTCCCAAAAAAACGGTATCCACAAGGCGTTCTTCATACCGGAAAGCTTCCGTCTCTATTTCCTTAAGCAACGCCGCCGCATAGATCTCCTTATCCCTCTCCGAAGCCGGAAAGGACAGGAAATCACAGTATAAACACTTTCTTACGCAAAAAGGAATATGAATATATATACTTAACATTTATTTATCATCCAATTTAAGCACACTCATAAAAGCTTTCTGAGGAATTTCCACGCTGCCTATCTGACGCATGCGCTTTTTTCCCTCTTTCTGCTTTTCAAGAAGTTTCTTTTTACGGGTAATATCACCGCCGTAGCATTTCGCAAGCACATCCTTTCGCATAGCCTTTACCGTCTCTCTGGCTATGATCTTGCCGCCTACCGCCGCCTGGATCGGAATCTCGAACAGATGTCTGGGAATCTCGTCCTTAAGCTTCTCACACATCCTGCGTCCGCGCTCGTAAGCACTGTCCGCATGCACGATAAAGGAAAGGGCATCCACCTCTTCGTGGTTGATCAGGATGTCCAGCTTCACCAGTTTGGATTCCTCATAGCCCTTCAAATCGTAATCAAAGGAAGCATAGCCTTTGGAGCGGGATTTCAGAGCGTCAAAGAAGTCATAAATGATTTCGTTTAACGGCAGCTCGTATTTGAGCAGTGCCCTCGTCTCCTCCATATATTCCATTCCCAAATAACGTCCTCTGCGCTCCTGGCAAAGTTCCATGATGGAACCGATGAACTCTGTGGTCACCATGATCTCCGCGCTCACTACCGGCTCCTCCATATATTCGATTTCCGTAGGGTCCGGTAAATTAGAGGGATTGGTCAATTCTATGACCTCCCCATTGTTCTTATGCACTTTATAGATAACACTCGGCGCCGTCGTCACCAAATCCAGATTGTATTCTCTTTCCAAACGCTCCTGAATGATTTCCAAATGCAGCAATCCCAAAAAGCCGCAGCGGAAACCAAAGCCGAGAGCGATCGAGGTCTCCGGCTCGTAATGTAAAGATGCGTCGTTTAGCTGAAGTTTCTCCAAGGCGTCCCTAAGGTCAGGATATTTCGCCCCGTCTGCAGGATACATCCCGCAGTACACCATGGAATTTACCTTTTTATAGCCAGGCAAAGGCGCCGCGCAGGGATTTTTTACATCAGTTACCGTATCTCCCACCGCCGTATCCTTTACATTCTTGATGGAAGCAGTCATATAGCCTACCATGCCCGCAGACAGCTCCTCACATGGAATGAACTGACCCGGCCCGAAATAACCCACCTCCACAACTTCTGCTTTCGCACCGGTCGCCATCATCAATATCTGCGTTCCTCTCCGCACCCTGCCCTCTTTAATACGGCAAAACACGATAACTCCCTTGTAAGAATCGTAAAGGGAGTCGAACACGAGAGCCTGAAGAGGGTTGTCCGCACTTCCCGCAGGAGCAGGTATCTTATGTACCACCGCTTCTAACACCTCTTCGATGCCGATTCCGCTCTTAGCGGAAATAAGAGGCGCATCCTGCGCCTCAAGGCCGATAATATCTTCAATTTCATCCTTCACGCGCTGGGGATCCGCGCTGGGCAAATCTATCTTATTAATGACAGGAAATACATCCAGATTGTGATCCAACGCCAAATATACATTAGCTAATGTCTGAGCCTCGATTCCCTGAGCCGCGTCCACCACAAGGATCGCTCCGTCGCAGGCCGCAAGACTTCTGCTGACCTCATAGTTAAAATCCACATGTCCGGGTGTATCGATCAGGTTGAAAATATACTCCTCTCCATCCTGCGCTTTATATACGATACGAACGGTCTGTGCCTTTATAGTAATTCCCCGCTCTCTCTCCAAATCCATATTGTCTAAGACCTGCGCCTGCATTTCGCGGCTTGTCAAAAGACCCGTTTTCTCTATAATTCGATCCGCCAAAGTAGATTTTCCATGGTCGATATGAGCCACAATACAAAAATTCCTTATTTTACTTTGATCTATGCCTGACATTTGTTTCCTCCGCGCCGAATGGCATTTATTATTATTGTAACAATATATCACAATTCTCCTTTTAGCACAATGGAAATTACATGTGCCAGAGGATCGCAGGCATTCATGATTTCCTCTACCGTATTTGTCTGTGCTCCCAGTTCTACCAGGAGTGTTTTCGCCCTAAGATGCATGTTGTACCGATAAGCTTTCAGATAGATCCTTCTCGCTATGCCCGGATAATATTCATTGCTGGCTGCCTGCGCCTGAAATGAGAAAGCGAGGTTATCGTTGGTATATGGATTCTCCAAATAAGAAATGTCTCCCTTTTCCCTAATCCTGCTAAGTCCATTGAAAAACATAAATTGTGCGGTAGGTCTTCCCTGAAGGTCGATGACCAGCTTCTTATGCTCCGGCATAGCGTCCCTGTGAAGATCGATGATCACTTCTATGGTAGGATTCTGGGCCAGCACCTGCTCGATAGCGGGAAGGGCATTGGAATAGGCATAGTCTCTCGATTCTACATCATATTTTCCGGTGTGATGGATCACGTTGAATCCATATTGCTCTCGTAAAATCTGCGCCAGCCTCTCTCCCGCTCCCACCACGGTGGTGGATTCATCGCCCGGCACAGAATCCGCAAAGGCCTCCTGGGAATGGGTGTGGTAAATTAATATCTGTGGATTTTCCGGCGATGCCTTCATCGTCATATCCTTTCCCAACAGATTATCCAGATTCAGCTGGTCATCGGTGATAGATGTAGTTTTGTCTATGGCGTAAAAGGCTTTTACGATATCTTCATACTCCGTAAGCGACGACCAGTCATATTCGTAACTTTTCGCCTGTGCCTGAAGAAAGCCGCTTTTCTCTTTCCCCGTATCGTTTTCCTTCCCTTCGCCCTGATCCTTTTCCTCTTCCGGTTTACCTTCTTCCGATCTATTATGTAAACTATTTTCTTCTTCCATGGCCCGCTCTAAATCTCCGTCAATGTGCAGTGCATCGTCGCCATATTCCAGGGAGCCATCTTCAATCTCCTTGCGTTCCTCGTCCGAACCCTCCTGCCTGATGAGCAGATCGTAAGTGTCCTCATCTTCTATACTCACATATCCTTTGGCCTGCTCCTCGCTGTAGCCGTAGATGGGAAGCTGTGCCGCAATCAGTGGTTTTATCAAATCCATGGAGCTTCCAATGCCTGTCTCTTCTTCCATAAACGCAAAAACAGGCATGTATGTCTCCATCATCTGCTTTCTCAGCCAGTCCGCCGCTTTTTCCTGTATACCAAAATCTTTTTCTTTTCTATCTACCGAAAAAGAAGAGTATACAGCACATGCGAAAGCTGTTCCGATCAGGATTACCGCACAGCCTGCCACAATTTTCTGTTTTATTTTGTTCCTTCTATTAAAATTACTGTTCCTGCCTTCGGAATACAATCGCCTCACCTCAGCTTCTTGCTGCAAAGTTATACTAGGCAATTATATGCCGAAAAGCAATCTATAATTCCAGAGCTTCGTTAAGCGCATCACAAATGACATGGCTTATCTGTTTTATTTGATAATCCACATCCTTGCTGGTCACATACATGTTGTTAAGCTCTGCCAGATTTACCTTCATTTCTCCCGATACCGCATCGTTGACTATAGTTGCCGCATCCACCACCGTAGGCACGCCGATTGCAATGACAGGAACCTCCAGGCTTTCCTTCGTCAGGGCATTTCTATGATTTCCTACTCCCGAGCCCGGATGGATACCCGTATTAGTCACCTGAATCGTCCGATTCAGTCTTTTGGTAGAGCGTGCTGCCAGCGCATCCACTACAATGACCACGTCAGGCTTTGTCTGGTCGATAACTCCCTTGATGATTTCTGCACTTTCCATACCGGTCTTCGCCATAACACCAGGTACGATGCTGCTCACCATATTCATTCTCGATTTGCTGTACGCCGCCTTCCCATATTCCATTACCACATGTCTCGTAATGAACAAATTGTCGGCTACGTTCGGCCCCAAAGCATCCGCCGTCACATCCCGGTTACCAAGCCCTACAATCAGCACCGACTGTTCCTCCTGGGCCTCAGGAATAATATCCTTCAGCTCCTTTGCCAAGGCGGAGGAAATTTCCTGATGATAATTTTCATCCGGTTCTACCATCCTAGGAGCTTCCAGCGTAGTATAGACACCTATGGGCTTTCCCATGGCCTTCGCCCCGTTTTTCGTTTCGATGATCACTCTGGTAACCCTTATTTCGTTTTTTTCATCATAGGTCTCCTCTACGCTGACCCCTCTGATCTCCTCCGCTTCTCCTATGCTTTCTCTGGCCTCCAGAGCTAAATCTGTTCTTACCTGAAAACAACTCATCTGTCCGCTCCCAAATCCTTTTCTTTGTTTAATTTATGCAGGTAAAGTTTTTTGCTGCAAAAAAAACTTCTCTACCACGTATTTTTTACAAAAACTAGCGAATTATGTATTGACATCTTCAAACTCTTAATTTACAATAATATACGCGTGTTTCATTAAAACGTCCGTGTCCGGATTTAATGAAACCTTTCGTAAAAATTGATCGATAGAGACAAATAGGAGGTGTGGGTCTTGGCTAACATCAAATCTGCTAAAAAGAGAATTTTAGTTAACAACGCAAAAGCTGATAGAAACAAAGCTATCAAGTCCGGTGTTAAGACGGCTGTGAAGAAAGTAAATGCTGCAATCGAAGCGAACGATAAAGCTGCTGCTTCTGCTGCATTATTAGCTGCTACTTCAGTGATTGACAAAGCTTCTACTAAAGGCGTATATCATAAGAATACCGCTTCTAGAAAAGTATCTCGTCTGACACAGGCTATTAATAAGATGGCTTAATTCTTCGATATAAAAGAGAATGTGAACGAACATAAAAACAACCCATACCGTCATGTGGGTTGTTTTTTTATGTATTAGAATCTTCTATACACATATGGAAGAAGAACAGCCTAACGGCTGTGTCCGCCTCCGCCATGATGTCCTCCGCCGGAATGACCTCCGCCTCCTGAATTTCCTCCGCCGCTTCCGCTGCTCCTTTCGATATGCCTTCTCGTCACTATCTTATTGACAAGGACATCTTCTTTCCTCCTCAAATCAGGCCTGCCTCCGTTCACATAGGTTGTAGCCATAGTAGTTCTGTTTCCCTTTTTACTGCTCCAATGCACTGCTATAAACACGATAGCTATGATGGCTGCAGCCGCAAAAGGAGACCAGAACGGTAACGATTCCGTCAATTGTCCCGTACCTGTCATATCGTGATAAAACTCGTTCACATAGGTTGCGTATGCCTTATAGGGATCATCCTCCACATACAGATATACTTTGTCCAAAAGATTGTCCACCATGGAGCTGCTGTAGTTCTCTTCTGCCCTTCCCACCGTACTAAGCCATGTATAAATCCTTCCGTCGTCCTCCCGAAACCAGTTATCTACCAAAAGGATTCCATCACCAATAGGCTTATCGTAACCGAATTTATTCTCATCATAAAAATCCTCGGCATATATCCGTACAAATTCGTCGTAAGAGACATCCGGCTCTTTTTCTCTCGCATATTCCTTAAGGGATTCGTTAAGTGTCACGAGTACGATATCACATCCGGTCTGAGCCTCTCTCTCAGAAATCAGTTCCCGCAGCTTGCTTTCTTCCTCCTGCGTCAGCACATCTCCATAATCAAAGACCCGCTCTTTCGTGAGGCATTCCGTGTTCGCACGCGCTTCGATCTTCTGCGCCGCCTGATAGATCAGCGTTCCTGCGTAAATTATTCCCAGAAGTGCTGTTATAAGAAAAACCCATTTAAAATAATTAAGATATTGTTTCATCTCCTACACTACCTCCAGTATTCCCAGGATAAAGGTCAACGCTATACTGGCGACAGCAAATACCGTAGCACCATATGTGAGCACCTTCGCCTTAGATACGGGAGTCGAACCTACAATCTTGCCCGTCTGTCCATTCACATAAAAATCATAATCCTTATCCTGATATTTATACAGGTAACGCCAAACCGGAAGCAGCGCGTAGTGGATGCCTTCCCTTTGTATGGAAATCTCTCTGTTCTCTGTAGTTACCGAGGAATATCCTGAGATCGTCTCGCGAAGCAGCTGATCCAGGTCCTTGTTCGCCTTCGCCTTTGCCCTTTCCTCTAAAGTATCCGCATCCTCATTGTATATCTCACCGAAGAAGCCCGACATATACTTCTCCGTAAAACCCTCTAATCGATTATAATCATAAGGCTCCATCAAATCCATAACGTCGTTTTGCAGGACGGATGCATCTACAGGAATTTTGTCAAATGATACATCCATATCCCTTTCTATCCGATAGTAGGAAGTCTCCGTATATTCCGTATCTCCGGCCACCCATACCCTGACCTTCGTTCCCTTGCCCGTATATTCATACCTGGATGCATAATCATACATCCAGAACGGAACATAGATTCCCTTCATATCTTTAAGGGTGGCCTCCGAAAGAAAGCTATCCGGCGTGAAAATCCTCCTTTTAAACTCATTCCGGAGCATATTCACCACATTCTTCTTATCTATTTTGAAGGGCAACATCAAATCCGGGCGATAGATACCGTGCACTCTGTCGTCCAATATAATATAACTTCCGCAATACTCACACTGACACGTGGAGGCATACTCTTCTATGTTCAGCGCTGCACCGCAATTTAAGCATTCTGTCTGTGATTTTGCATCCTCTCTCTCCTCGCTGTCAACTCCGTCACAATGAGGACAGTACATCTTCCCTGACGCAGGGCTGTATATTGCATTTCCCCCGCAGTTTTTACATCTGAATAACATCTTTTCTCCCCGTCTTCCTTTTTCTTTTATTTCAATATACGATCCTGTTTCTTCCGGCCTCTTTTCCTTTATACAGTTTCACATCCACATCGTTAATGGAATGGTCCATGTCCTTCTGGAAATCGAATTCGCTCAGTCCGAAAGTCATCGTTACTTTTACAGTTTCTCCTTTGTAAAGCACTTCCAGCTTCCTTATCTTCTTTTGAAGCTCCTCCAGAAGAATCAGCGAGTCGTCTCCGTTGACATTATCGAAGACGAACAGGAACTCTTCTCCGCCCCAACGGCATACCCTCCCCTTTTCGCCTGCTATTTCTATAAATATGGACGCCAAATGGCGCAGCATGATATCTCCGCATTCATGACCATAGTTATCGTTTACCACTTTAAAAAAATCGATATCTCCAAGGGCTAACGACAAGCTGTCGATTTTCCCTTCCCTGCATTCCCTCTCCTTTTTCTCCAGATATTCGCTCATACTCCGTCTGTTGAAAAGCCCGGTAAGAGGGTCTATGGCTGCCAGTCTGTGAAGCTTTTCGTTGTATACGACAAGTTTCTTCTCCATCTCCTGAGAATCCTCGGTAAACACTGCCAAAATCGTCGTCGTGGCGATAAATACGAAAACGGTATTTATAATCTGGAATATGATATAGGTCTGCAACTCCAAAACATAAATCGGTTCATACAAAAGGGTATAAGAATACAAAGCCAGTCGGAACAAGCAAAGTGCCGTACCCATCAATATCTTCCAATGAAGCTTGCTATAACTGGTAGTGAAATTCAGCGCCAGCAGCACGAATACGAAATGCTGTACACCACAGTCCCAGCCGAATCCCCTGATGAAGGCGACAATCCAGATTCCCATCAGTATATGAACGAATATGACAGACATCTTCGTTCTGTTCATATATGTCGTATAAAAAGATGCTACATAAGCACAAAATAACGGCACACACAAAACGATTGGTTTCATATCCCCCGTCACAAAAAAAGTGCATAGAAGCAGAAGAAAATAAATACACATAATGATGGAGTTAAGCCTGAGTATGATGGAGGCCTTCTTAGTCTCATTTTCGCTCTTCACATCCTGAAATAACACTTTCGCAAACTTATGAATCATCCCAAACCTCCGGTATAAGGCTGTCCCTGCACGTGTCCCTATATGACGATATTATAACTTACCTTCTACCATTTATCAAACAAAAAAAGCATCTATGGAACAATCACTAACAAACTATTGTCCCACAGATGCGATATGTCATCTGATTTTTTCTTTTTACAATGTTATCCTATGCAGCTTGTTACTATCCGTGCACATAATTTTTGTACTCCACCGCAAAAGAATGAATATCCTCCTGCAAATAGCTTTCCGCTTCCTCACAGAAGTCCTTCTCCTCTCGCTTGCGGTACTCCAGCTCCATAAATAAATGCAGCAGCGTCTTCATCTTATGCTCTAACTCTTCCACATTTCCCTTATATGCCTCCTCTTCCCGTTCCAGCATTTTCCCTACGATGTATCGCATGACGACAGAACTTAAATTGAGAAATAATTCCTTATATCCCTTGTGATATTCCTTCTGTGCCTCGATAACATAGGTTCTGGGAAAGGCCTGAAGAAAGCGCTGCTCCAATTGTATTACTTTTAAATAACTGCAGATCAGGTCCACGCCGCAAAGCTCGTTCGGCATATTTACAAGCAACGGATAATCCAAAGTCAACAGATGATTCTGAGGAGAAAATCTCGCATCGTAATGTACAAAAAATGCCGGCATTCCCCTCGCAATCGTATCGTAACAGCAAAGGCTTTCATAAGAATCGAAGTTTGCCATGATTTCTTCATATATGCTCTTCGCTTCTCTCACCTTATCCATAACAAGCTGAAGGCCTTCCTTATACGCCTCCATGGCGCTCTTTTTCGCGCCGCTTTCGACAATTTGTATCTGTTCGGATGAATCATCTCCTCCCTGCAAATGTTTCTCTCTTTCCTCGATGCAGTACAGCACCGCTCCCATAAGCTGCTGCGCCTTCTCATAGGTTATGGAAGTGCTTTCCTTGCTGGTGTATTTCTCCGTCAGATATTTCACAACCGGCAGTAATTCTTCTATCCCGTATTCCATAGTGTTCCCCTTTCTTTGGGACCGCAGGCTTTTCAGCTCAGTTCCTCATACAGCACCTGAAGGTATAAATCTCTGTCCCAGCGCTGTTCCTCCGAGAATGCCTCGTAATCCCCCTTACCTCCGCTGCTTATATATCCCCGATAGCCGGCACGCACAGCCCGGGCAAACCTCTCTAAGCAGGTTTCCTGAAGGTACTCAGCGGAGCCGAAACAGATCTCTTCATATAACTCTCTCATCACCTCGACCAATTCATCATCCGTCAGATTGTCCTCCGCCTCATTTTTATACAAGTAAAAAATATCCTGAAGCTGCACCAAGGTGTCCGCATAGTTGTTCCTATCAATATACTGGGAATCGCAGAAAGCTTGTATCAGCTGCGGCAGTATTCCCTCTCCAAACTCCACCCTCCTTTGCTTTTTCAAAGCATCCTGCCTGCACTGCACCAGCATCCGGGCTTCCTCCTGTGTCAGTGCCAGCCCGAACCTCTGTGTCTTTTCGTTGCATGCGATCACTCTTTCGAGCTCCTGCTTTTGCCCCGCTACCGCGAGTACTTCAAATAATTCCTCCTGCATACATAACACCCCTTTTTTCATCTTCATTACTTAAGTAATTATTCATTTTATACCAAAGATATTTAAATACAAGAATTGAAAAAAACTAATTTTTGTGGTATTATATATATGAAAAGAGAGGCGAAAATTAATCGCTTTTCTTTTTTTAGTGCATTGTATTGACTTCTTTTCTTTCTCTCCATCATATGCGGTTCCCCGACAATCAAAATGCACAAAATATCAATATAAAATTTATGTTAATTATATATATTGTCCGGCCGTACATAGATTTGTATTGATAAATCATATCCTCTGATACATAATAAAAATGTACTTATTTTCTTATGACATTACTACTTATAAAGGGGGACAAATGCAATGCCTCAATCCGAGACACTTCAAAAAATCATAAGCAATATGGAAACTGTCATTGTCGGTAAACGCAGTGTTATCGAGCTTTCTCTTATCACTCTGCTTTCCGACGGCCATCTTCTGTTAGAGGATGTTCCGGGGGTTGGGAAAACTACCTTGGCAAAGTCGTTGGCTCAGTCCATCGAATGCAGCTTTTCCAGAGTCCAATTTACTCCTGATACGCTTCCAAGCGACGTTACCGGCATGACTATATATAACATGCAGACGGGTGAGTTTCGTTACTGCGCGGGAGTCATAATGAACGATATTCTTCTTGCCGATGAAATCAACCGTACCTCGCCGAAGACACAGGCCAGCCTCTTAGAGGCTATGGAGGAGCATCAGGTGACAGTGGACGGCAATACTTATTCCCTGCCTCAGCTTTTCATGGTAATCGCCACGCAAAATCCTATCGAACAGCTGGGCACCTATCGCCTGCCTGAAGCCCAACTGGATCGCTTCATGATGAAAGTTTCTATGGGTTATCCCGAAAAAATCAAGGATGAGACGGATATCGTCCTGCGTATCGTGGAGGGCGAGCCTCTAAAAAGCCTCCTTCCCGTCACGTCGAAGGAAGAGCTTCTTTATATAAAGGAAGAAATCAGGACAGTGACCATACATGAAGATATTATTACCTATGCGGTAGAAATCACCCGAAACACGAGAAAAAACCGCTATCTGACGCTTGGTGCCAGCCCCAGAGCTGCCATCGCGCTGACCCGCGCGGCAAGAAGCCGGGCTTATCTTCTTGGACGTTCTTATGTTACGCCTGAGGATATTACCGTACTTACGGAGCCGGTGCTAATGCACCGCCTCATTCTTTCCTCCGAGGCGAGGCTGGAAGGAAAAAAAGAGAAAGATATTTTGCAGGAAGTGCTTCATCAGACAAAGGTCCCGATTCTATGAGAAAGATAATATATTTATTTTTTTTATTCGGTTCCATCGTATTAGTCAGCTTTCGGGGAGGAAATATTCCATATCTGTTGTTTTACTTCGCCTTGCTTATTCCTGTTCTTGCGCTAACCTATTCTATATATGTTTATTTCCGGTTTAAAATTGTGCAGGAGGTTTCCCGGACCGTGGTGAAGGCAAAGGAGGTTCCTTACCGCCTCATTCTGGCGAATGAGGATTTCATTCCTTTTACCGACATTACTCTGCACTATTTTTCCGATATGGTAACAATAGCGGAGAGCAGGGATATAAATAACCTATGCTTGCTTCCCCATCAGATTCTCCGCGTAGATACGAAGATGTACTGCAAATACAGAGGGACCTACCCTGTAGGCGTAAAAAGCGTCTCCGTTACGGACTTCTTAGGGCTGTTCACCATTACCTACCCTATGACGACGCAAGTCAGACTCACCGCCATGCCCCGTATTCTGCCTTTAGATCTTCTTATGGCTGACCTTCAGAAAAAAGATCCAAAGAACACCCTTTTCTCCGTTTCCAAGCTTCAGGAGCTTCCCGATTACGAATCGCGGCCATATTGTCCCGGAGATCAGCTAAAATACATACACTGGAAGAATTCCGCCAAAACCGGCGAGCTTCTCGTTCGAAAGCAAATGCCGGAGGAACTGTTCGAAACTGTGATCATCATGGATTTGTCCCCTATTCCGGGAGAGATGGATATTCGCCTGCAGACGGAGGATAACATTGTCGAATGCGCGATCGCTTTTGTACACGACTATTATTTGAAGCAGATTCCCGTTCGTGTCGTATATATGGAGGATGATAAGCTGAAAGAGCTTCTAATAAATGCCCGGACCGGCTTCGAGCGTTTTTATGAGGTTTGCGCCGCCCTTTCTTTCCATTCTTCTCTTCCTCCAGAAAAGGTATGGGCAAAATATAGCTTCCAAGCAGCTCATTCCCATGCCGTCATTCTCATTACTGCCTCCGTCTCAGGGGATTTAAGGAGCTATATGGAGGAAAACGGCAGAATTGGCAATGAAGTAGTTCTAATCGATACCGGAGGATTGTCCCTATGAAAAATTGGATTGTCAAAAAGACCGGAAGCTTAAAAAAATATTACGAGATACTCTATTCGGCTGCTCTTTGCGTCGGTCTTATTCTGATTGCGGACAGCTTATTTACAATTCCGTATCGCACTGTTTTTTTCCTGCTTTCTTCCCTGTTCTGGCAATTTTTCATTTATACGACAGAAGAGAAAAATCTCCGTTTTCCATTATGGAGCGGAATGGGAATATTGCTCGTCCTCTTCTATCTGTTCCTATATGCAGGAGACAAAAATCTCATTCCTTATTTCTATTTTCTCGGATTAACAGCGATTTGTATTCCCCTTTCCATCCTATGCTATCTCGCAGGCCGGAGGCTATGGCTGAAATCTTTGCTCTGCCTTTCACAGCTCATTTGCCTGATCGTTTTCAGTATACAAAAAATTTCCCTTTCAAAATGGGCCGTATGCCTTATTTTGTTCTGCTTTCTGATCTTTCTCGCAGAGCTTTCCTGCGCATTTTCTGAAGGAAAAGCAGGCCAGAAAATACTTTACCTGACCCCCTTCTTTTTCCTGGCAATGCTGCTCATGCTCCTGCTGCCCGTGAAGGAAACTCCTATCCGGTGGCATGCAGTGAAAAGTGTGGTTAAAGCAGTGCGTGAGGAGCTGACCGCTCTCATTATAAATGCGGAATATTATTTTTCCGGCGGCAGCGGCAGCTATTCCTTAAACTTTGCAGGCTATGATGAAGATAACGGAATCGGAGGCAGGGTCCTTTCCTCTGACAGTCCGCAGCTCTCCATCATCGGTGACCAGACCAAGGCTCCCCTCTATCTGGCCGGAACCATACGCGACTTTTATAACGGTCACGAATGGGAACTTCGTGCTGCAGATAAGTCTTACGAGGGAGAGGAATACCTTCTGCAATACGACGGATTGATGTCCTCCCTCACGCAGAGCATTTATTCTCAGGAGGATATCGAGGAACTGGTAAGCTACAGCTATTACGATGTTACCTATAAGGGCTTGAAGACAAAGAGTCTGTTCTTTGCTCCATTTACCCAAAATGTTCTGCTTTTTAACGACAAGCCTACCGCCTTTTCTTACGGTGACGGACTGAGGCTTTCCAAAGCACAGGGCATGGGATTTCGTTATCAGCTCCATCTTATGGAGCTCAACTATTCCGATGAAAGGGTAAAACAGCTTTTAAGAGGGCAGGCGTGGAATGGCATTCCTTTCCTTACGGAAACCGCTGCCGAGAGACAGCGCTTCGTTCATGAACACTATACGTTCCTTCCCGATACACTTCCTTCCCGTGTCTACTCTCTGGCGGAGGAAATTACATCTGAGGCAGATAACGATTATGACCGCATGAAGGCAATCGAGGATTATCTGAGCGAATATACCTATACCACTTCGCCCCGGCCGCTTCCAGAAGAAGCAGACGTAGTCGATGAGTTCCTCTTCGAAAGCAAGAACGGCTACTGCACATATTTTGCCTCCGCCATGGCCGTTCTCGGACGCTGTGAGGGCATTCCTACCCGCTACGTAGAGGGTTTTGTTTCTAACAGCTCTTACCATTATGACAACCGCGTTCTGAACCTTTCCGGCAACAATGCCCATGCATGGGTGGAGGCATATATAGACAACATAGGCTGGATTCCCTACGATCCCACACCTCGCTACTACGTAGTCGCTAACACGGCATGGCAACAAAACGGGGAAGTAACTGCTGCCTCCATTACTCCACCGGCCGTTCCTTATACAGAGTCTTCCGCTGCTTTCGAAGAAGACGAGATATCTGAGATAAGCTATTCCTCCGTCCTGGAAAGCGGGAAGAAGCTTTTATTCTTCATTGTGGAAGGGCTTCTCCTTATATGTATCGTAAGCTTCATGATCTTCCTTTTCCTTCTCTTACGGAACCAATTGCTGCATCGCCGTTACATGGCTGGAAACGACTATGAGAAGATACAGTTTCATATGAAAAAAGCCTTCCTGTTCGGAAGGCTGCATGGTTATCCTATAGAAGCAGGAGAAACCCTTTTGGATTATGGTGCCCGGACAGAAGGCAGCCTGGACACATCCGAATACTCCTTTTTAGAAATATGCGATTTGTTCCAAAGCATCCGCTTCGGAGGCCGCCCTATCTCAGAAATGAATATCAAGGTGATGGAGGCTTATACCCTCTCCTTACAAAAAAAATATCTGAAGCAATGCGGCCGGATGAAACGTCTGCTGTATTTTGTAATGCCTGTCGCATAAAGTGAAATTAACATATTCCTCTGTCGTCAGCCTTCGTCCGGTGGACGGTTCCTCTCGAATGTGCCGGCGGCGCATAGACAGAGGAAAGCCTAAGAGGACTTTTACCTGCATTGATTATGTTATACCAAACGCCTGCCGGTATGAAAACCGAATCGCCTGCACACAGATGCTGCTGAAAATCCAACCGCTCCTTATAATTTCCTATTTTAACGAGTCCCTGGCCTTCCTCCACACTGACAAGCTGATCCGTATCCCGATGTATTTCAAGACCGGTTTCTCCTCGTGCCGGAATACACATAACCGTCATCTGCAAATTGGAACCGGTCCATAAGGCCGTGCGGAAACTCTGATTCCGCTTGGCCTCCTGTTCCACATTTGTGGCAAAGGGAAGTGGTCCGTAATCGTTACTGTTTATGCCACGATAATAATTCATAGGAAACTCCTTTTCCCATTCTTAGAACATCATATGCTGTAGAACATCCTATTGTGATGATATACGCGCTTTACCTCTCTCCCATTATTTTTAGAGAATATCATCTGTCCATTCAATATCTACGTCACCGCTACTGCTGTCGCCTCCGTTATCTCCACCACCGCTGTCTCCACCGCTCCCACTGTCGGGCTGACCGCCTCCGCTATTCGAATTTCCGCCGCCTGAGCTTTGACCTCCGCCGCTATCCGAACTTCCCCCGGTACTTTGGCCTCCGTTGTTTGTACTTCCGCCTCCGGCGCTTTGCCCTCCGTCATTACTCTGGCTGCTTCCTTCCGAACCGGAAGGTGAGACAATCGGTGCTGCCGGTGCTGTAGTGCCAGACGCAGCAGGAGCTGACGATGTTTTACTTCCTCCTGCCTTGGAGGACTTAGATGTGCTTTCCTGCACATCTTTCTTTATAATTCCCACACCTCTGTTCCCGTAAACCATGGATTTGCCGTTATCTGTTTCCACGTCTCCATCGTCCACAGAGAATTCTTCTTTCCCATATACCTCGAAGGGGTCTGACTTTCGATAATCCTCTACCGCTCCCAACACATGCCATCTGCTGCCATCGAACCATTCGATATTGGAATCAAAGATTCTTACCTTTACAGCTCCACTATCGATCATCTGCCCCTGAGACTGCGAATCATTTTGTATCTGCGGCTCATATGGAGTAATTTCGGGATAGGACATTATTCCCAGCACAGAATAATCGAAGACAAAAGAATCCGTTGCCGCTTCCTCCGGTACATTCAAGAACAAATATCCATTCTTATCTGACGTATAGGCGTATACAATATAATTTTCCTCATCGTTCCCGTCTTTTACCACGTCCCTCTGGCTACTGTCCATCTGTGATACCGTCGTTATACCGCCGTCTGCAAATGCTCCTGTATACTCTGTCATATCCATATCTTCCCTGCTGCTCCATAGCGCGAACAGATCGGATGCCTCATGACCGTAACTTACCTGCGCAGTATAATCTCCGGAGCAAACGCCGTTTTCGAAGCTTCCCATCTCATGATATACGTTTCCGCTCTCCGCCATACAAAGCCATGCTTCAAAAGCCCCCTGGTACTTTCCATCTACGAGATTGGAAGTCAGCATCTGCAGGCTATCCTCTCTTCGCATCATACTCGATATGCTGCCGTCGTCTGCTACGTACCATACGCTTGAATACTTCTCACCGGCTTCGTCATAGCCTACCTCAAAACAAAATGTAATCTTACCCGTCTCATCCGCCATATAATATCTCCTGCTGCCATCCCGCAGTTTCGGCATCATAAGGCTTTGCCAGTCATCTCCAAGAAGTATTCCTGCGGCCTCGTTCAAATATTCGGGGGTGCTTATGTTCGAAAGCAGGCGTTCTGCCTCCGCCTTTATCCCATCGCTTTCCTCCTCTATGTTTACCGTTATATCATTTAACAGTTCTATGCATTGCGCATCATCATATAGACGGTAGCATTGCTCCAGCAGGTCGCGCTGTCTCTTGC
>JAEWPN010000011.1 GCA_023399455.1 Bacillota bacterium | reverse complement strand
AGAATCAAAGAAAAACTAGGATGGATGAGCCCTGTACAATACAGGCTCAATCTCTTGGCTGCATAAAATTAGCGAGGCAGCCGAAGCTGTCTCGCTAATAAAGTCTAACTTATTGGGGTCACATCATTTTCCGATTTCAAAGTCTTCTTTTTCTAAACCTCTTCTTCCACAGGAAGCCTCTGATATTCAGAATATTTTTAAAATTTTCATAATAATAACGTTAAAATACTAAAAAATTTGTCGAATTTGACATGTCCCGGATTCTACTGTATGCTTTTGTATAGAAGAGCTTTATCAGGATAGCTTTAAGGTAAATAGTGAGCGATAACTGGATAGCAATTTAGTTTAATTTGGATGAATCCTTTTCAGGATTTTAAGAGGTGAATTTAAAAAAGTTCTGTACCCTTGCATTGTGTTAACAGGTAATTTTTCGCAGATGCAAAGAAATATACTCATTATTTTATCAGTATGGAAAGGTCTTTATCCAGATTGATGCTGTCAGGATCTCTGATGGCAAAACATCGGATAACGGCTTTTTTTGTTACCTGAAAAGAAAAAATCCATAAAGGATCAAAGGTTGTCCTGTCGTTTCTTCTAGAAAGGAGATTTATGATTCGGTTTGAACAAGTAACCAAAAAGTACGGGCGCTCGGTTATTCTTGATAATCTGAGTTTCGAAATCAAAGAAGGGGAATTTGCCGTTTTAATCGGCCCTTCAGGCTGTGGAAAAACCACGACTCTCAAATCTATCAACCGCCTGATTGAGCCGGATGCTGGACATATTTATGTGAACGGAAAGGATATTTCCCAGACCGACCCAGTACAGTTGCGCAGGCAGACTGGCTATGTGATTCAGCAGATCGGGCTTTTTCCCAACATGACGGTGGCTCAGAACATCGGCGTAGTGCCAAAACGCCTGAAATATCCGAAGGAAAAGATTCTACACATTACCCGGAGCCTGATGGACATGGTGGGAATGTCATATGAGGAGTACGGACATAAATATCCGTCCGAGCTTTCCGGCGGACAACAGCAGCGGATCGGGGTGCTGCGGGCGCTGGCTGCTTCGCCTCCCCTTGTATTGATGGATGAGCCCTTCGGTGCACTGGACCCCATGACCCGGAATTCTCTGCAGGATGAGATTAGCCGTCTGCATAAAAAACTGAATAAAACATTTGTTTTTGTTACCCACGATATGGACGAAGCACTCAAGCTGGCCGATAA
Source organism: Bacillota bacterium (assembly GCA_023399455.1). Lineage (GTDB taxonomy): Bacteria > Bacillota > Clostridia > Lachnospirales > Lachnospiraceae > Kineothrix > Kineothrix sedimenti. Next base: position 1,822 of record JAEWPN010000011.1, on the reverse strand, counting down.
GATTATTTTTATGGAAAATGGGAGAATTGTGCAGATGGCAACACCGGAGGAGATGTTGGAAAACCCGGCCAACGACCTGATCCGTACCTTTATGGGAAAACGTGTCGAGGGCAGTCCGGCATCGGTGTTGACAGCTGCCGACTTCATGCGGCCCGATCCCGTAAGCGTATATAAAAGACGTGGTATTCACGAATGTACCGAAATCATGGCACGGCGGCAGATCGATTCGCTGCTGATTAAAAATGACGATGATACCTATGCGGGAGTCGTGACTGTAGGTAGCATTAAAAAAGCCGACAAAAGCGTAGGGACCATTGGAGAGGTTCCGGTTTCAGAAAGCGCCGTATCTTATGTATCTGAGAGCGCTATGGAAAGCTTTGATAAGCTGCTCAACACAGACAGCAGCTATGTGGTAGTTCTTTATGAGGACGATACCATAGCGGGTATTGTGACCAAAACCAGCATGGCGAAGGCCATGGCCGATGCACTGTGGGGTGATGGACAATGAGCTTATGGGAATTGTATGGGAACAAACTCCTGATTGCTGTGGGAGTTCACCTTTTATATGTTTTTGCCTCGGTTGCAATCGGATTCGTGGTTGCTCTTACACTGGGTATCCTGCTTTCCCGTGTACCCGGCATCGCTAAGTATGCGCTGCCTATAATTTCCGTGTTCCAGACCATCCCCGGTGTGGTATTTATTGGAATTTTATTTTTATATATGGGAATGGTGCCGGCTACAGCTATTATTGCACTGGCAATTTATGCGGTATTTCCTATTTTGAAAAATACATATGCAGGTCTGCTTTCGGTGGATTCCAGTTTGCTGGAGGCGGCCCGAGGGTGTGGAATGTCAAGAATTCAAAGCCTGTTTGAGGTTGAACTGCCGTTGGCTATGCCGTCCATTATCGGCGGTCTGCGGATGTCTACGGTTTATACCGTAAGCTGGGCGGTGCTGGCCTCAATGATCGGTCTTGGAGGACTGGGCGAGTTTATCTATATCGGTATTGCCACCAACAACAATTCCCTGATTTTAGCGGGAGCAATTCCGGCTGGCATAATGGCAATTTCTCTTAGTTTTGTTATTGATTTCGTGAAATTCCGCATTACCCGTCAGGGAAAGGAAGTGAACTTAAAATGACGGTTAAGATAGTATTGGAACACCTGTATCTGGTGTTTCTGTCAGTTTTATTTTCCACAGCAGCAGGTTTGCCCTTGGGGATTTTTGCTTACCTTTATCCCCCCGCCCGCAAGACGGTGCTATGGGCAAGCGAGTTGTTGCAGACAGTGCCGGCGCTGGCTATGCTGGGTATGATCATGGTGCTGTTCGGTGCTGGGAAAGCTACCGTTGTCATTGGTCTTGTTCTATATTCTCTGCTGCCCATCGTACACAATACCTTTTTGGGCCTAGAAAATATCGGTCATGGAATTAAAGAAGCCGCTCGGGGCATGGGCCTTTCCAAATGGGACCGTCTGTTCACCATAGAGCTTCCCCTTGCGTTTCCCATGGTGTTTACCGGTATCCGAATTGCCATGGTTACCTCGATAGGCGTGGCGGTATTTGCTACTTCAGTGGGAGGCGGCGGACTGGGTTCTGTCATCAATCAGGGTATCCGCACTCAGAACATGCTGCTGATTCTTTTTGGCACCGGCACACTGATGGCGATGGCAATACTGTTTGACGGCGGCATGGCTCTGATTGAAAAAAAGCTGAATAGGCACTCTGTCTGAACTTTGAAAATGATTGTACAATTTTATTGACGAACAGGAGGAGTCGGATGATAAAAAAATTAACATTATTAATAGGCGTACTTTTTATGATT
>JAEWPN010000249.1 GCA_023399455.1 Bacillota bacterium | reverse complement strand
AATAAAAAAGCAGATAGCGGGAGTCGAACCCGTCTCTCCGGCTTGGGAAGCCGGCGTTCTACCGATGAACCATATCTGCAAAGCTTATTCCATGAGCATTCTTCACTCATTCACTATATAATGTTCCAGCGCACACCGAATGGCACTTTCCTGCTCATTCGTCTCCAGTATGCGAAGCTCCAAGGTCCTGGACAAATCCATGCTGAAAATTCCCATCACTGACTTCGCATCTACGATATACTTCCCGGAAATCAAATCGAAATAGCCGTTAAACTGCGCCATGATGCTGACAAATTTCTTGACCTCCTCGATGGATTGCAGTCTGATTCTAAAGCTTTTCATCCAAACGACCTCTCCTCTAATCCTATTCTTTCATTTCCTATAACATTACTATTGTACTAGCCAAAACACATTTTGTACAGTCCTATTTTTAAAAAATCTTTTCTACCAGATATACTCTGTTAAAGGGTATGGAAAAATAATATCCGTCTACAAAATCCTCCGTAAAACCGATAACCTCTTTCGCAATTTCCACACCGGTACTCTCGCCTTCTTCTCTCGTCATTCCATGATGGAAACGGGCAATGACCTCCTCCGTCACATTGATTCCCGCCATCTCATTCCTGATGAACTGGGCGTTTCTAAGGCTTACCAGAGGCATGATGCCGCAAAGAATCCTGGCTTTCGTCTGATCCTTAATATATCGAAGCTTCTCAGCTTCCTCAAGCGTAAATACGGGCTGGGTCAGAAAGAATCCGGCTCCCTGTGCCATCTTCTTTTTCACTCTTCCGACTTCCACCTCCAGATTCGGCCGGTTGTGATTCAAGGCCCCTCCAAATGTCACCGGATCCTTTGCAAATTCCTCCTGATTCAGCTCGTTTACGATTTTCATCAACCCTACGGAATCGAAATTGAACACGCTCTTTACCTCCTGCCTGATCAATGTCGGCACCGGATCTCCGGTAATCACAAGCATGTTCCTTATCCCGTTTATATAAGCACCAAGAAGCTGTGAGCGCATGGCAATCGCATTCTTATCCCGGCAGCATATGTGGGGCATCACGCAAAGCCCCGTTTCCTGCGCCACCTTCATGCTCATGAGTATGGAATCCGCCCGGGTCCTGCCGGAAGGAGAGTCAGGAAATGTAATCACATCCGCATTATGCTCCTTCAGGAAAAAGGCTGCCTCCATCACCTTTTCATCGTCCGCTCCCGGCGGCGGCGAAATCTCAACCGCAATCAGCTTTTCTCCTTTTCTTTTTCCCTTCCAAAAGCTGCTGTCAACCTGCTGTATCTTCACTTCTTCCGCTCTGCGGCCCGCCGCTTCCTTTTCCCTTTGATGAAGATCCACCGCTTCCTTCAACAGACGGATATATTCCGGAGTCGTACCGCAGCAGCCGCCCAGAATATCCGCTCCTTTCAGAGAAACCTCCTTCATCTTGCGAGCAAAATATTCCGCATTGTCCCTGAATATCATACGGTTCTTTATAAGCTTGGGATAGCCTGCATTTGGCAATGCCGTAATATATTTTCCTTCCGGAAGCCTTATCTTATCCATGATCGTATATAAATGTCCCGGGCCGACACCGCAGTTAAGCCCTACCGCGTCTATCTGTTCCACATCTGCCGCTTCACGAAGCAATCTTCCCGCACTGATTCCCGCGTTGCTGTAACCGTGCTGATTCACACAGAACTGCACGATAATGAATACCTCCCGCTCCTTTTTTATCGCCTCGATAACGGGAAGTATTCTATCCAGTTCTGAAAAGGTTTCAAATAAGAGAATCTCCGCACCTTCAGATAAAAAGGTATCACAAATAAGCTTATATTCGCTGAATATCTCCTCTTCCGGCGTTCCTGAATCCATGGGAATGGGGCCGATGTCGCCTGCCAGAAAGCAGTCCTCTCCAAGTGTCCTGCCGCTTGCAGAAATCGCTTCCAGTGCATTTTTCCAGGCCAAACGGATATTTTCAGCCACTTCCAGGCTATCGCACTGAAGGCTGACCCTGTTGGAGGCAAAGGTATTGGTCCTGATAAGGGCCGCTCCTGCCTCCAAATAGCTCTCATGTATCCTTTTTACAAGCTCAGGACACAGTGCATTAGCCTTCTCAGGAAGCATCTCATCCTCCGCAATGGCCGCGAAATAGGTTCCGAAAGCGCCGTCACATATTATTTTCTCATTCTGCAAGTACTGTTGAATCTTCATATCTTTTCTCCGCGGTATATTTATAATAATCGATTACCGATTTTCATTTACGTATATCTGTGCTCTGCTTTGGATGATGTCCGCTACTTCCTTGGCGCTCTTTTGTCCTGCAAAATAAGGTGCGGCCTCCTCTGAAATAATGTTAATAAGGTTCTGATCATAGGCATAAGGCTTATCTATTGTCTTCACAACTGCCAGCACTTCGTCGATTTCCTCCTGGGTCATAGGAGTAATCGGTATATCCATGCCACCTACGGTATAGGTCTGGTCATACTCAACAAAATTTCCATTCTCATCCTCATAGGTTTGCTTCTGCTTCGCCTTCTCAGCCAGCGCATCAACGCGCTTCAAACTAAGCGGCCAGCCATATTCGATTGTATTTTGAAAGTCATCGGTCAGAAAATATCTCATAAACTGCCATACGCCGTCCTTGTTCTTTGATTTCGACGACATGACAATGTCCATATTCGGCATGATTGCCGAGCCCTTTCCATCGGCTGAAGGGAAGCCTATAAGGGTAATGTCCTCTCCATAGGTTCCTTTTTTCATATAATTATAACTGGAAAATCCATCCATATAGCTAATGTTTAACAGCACCTCGCCGCTTCTCCACAGGCTGTCATAATTCCTCCAGTATTCGTCCGTGTAATAGGAATCATCATACTGCTCAGGAAATTGGTTCAAAAATTCCAATAAGGAAATAAAGGCATCGGAACCAAACTTGCACTCACCTGTATTCCAGTCGATGAACTGACTTCCTGCCATTTGAATGCTGTAATTCAATACGCTTCCCCTAATCTCACCGGCAAATACCTGTGTTCCTTCGGGCTTCGTAGCCATGAGCGCATTCAGATCCTCCATGGTCCAGCCCGGCTCCGCTCCTACATCCGCAGTCTTTCCTATCACGGTAAAAATAGTGAAGCTCGGCACCAGCTGATACAGTTTGCCATCGGTTTCATACGCTGTGAGTACGTTCTGGAAATAATCGTCGCGTTTTAACTCCTCATCTTTATCAATATATGGATACAGATCCTCGAACAGCCCTTTGGAAATATAGCTTTCTGCCGGAAGGCTGGTGTCCATTATAAGGATATCCGGCACATTGCCCGAAGCGATGTCGGTATTTAGTTTTGTAGCACCTCTCGTATAGTCCTCATCCGTATTATACTGAGTATAATCCGTTATCCGAATGCGATACTGCTCATTGGTTTTATTAAACTGCACGACTTGATTGCGAACCTCCCAGCTAAGCCCGTTGCAGGCCAATGTCAGAATCTTCTTATCCACAACATCCTTCGGGTCCACCTTAGTGAACTTCATCAGCATGGTACTTCCCGTAAGGTTGTCGTTTATCGTACCGTAGAATTCCTTATCGCTTACCGCCACCAAGCTGTAAATGTAAGAGGTATTTATATCGGAATCGATAAAATTCATCAGCTCCGTCACGCTTTCGTCACCCAGATTATATCCGCTGACGCCGTAGTTATCCACGAGCATAAGGTCGTAGCCTACGCCCGGATAATAAGTATATGATGAAGAAATACCCGGAAGGAAATACTCCTCCTCTGAAAGCTTACCGGTATCCACATCCAGTCTTCTCAACCCATACTGATTGTTCTGCGAACCATAGGAAAGGATCAGGAGACTGCCGTCCGCTATCTGTATCGCATCTCCCATGCTCTCCTCTTCCTTCATATCCACGCTCTTTTGCTGCTGTCCCTGCAAATCGTACAAAGTGATCTTGCTGGAACTATCCATAATCGCAATTCGGCCGTCGTTTAAAAGCTTCATCCAGCTTACGTAGTAATAATCGTTCGCAGAGTCACTCGTCAAGGGCTGCTTCCACAACTCGTTTCCCTCTGCATCCAGCTTAACCAGAAAATAATTATCTTCATATACATAATTATCCGGATCGCTGGAATCCTCGAAATATTCATCCATAACTCCGTAAAAATTCCCCGATTCGTCTACCGTCAAGTAGTTCAGGGACTGATTCTCCGCAAGAGAGATCGTCGCCTTCACGGAATCCGAGCCATCCAGATTCTGGCTTACGATATAGGTCTCCCTTCCGTTTTCCAGCCAGTTATACCCGACTACATATAATCTGTCTCCCCGCAGAAAAAAATTACCGATGGAATTCTTATCCTCTATATCATTCAAGGCAACCTCTTCCGCCTTGTACACATGTTCCTTGGAATTCTTTTCCTCCTGTGTGTTTCCGCTTCCTCCGCAGGCCGCCAGCGACAATACCATTATACCTGCCAATAAACCTATGACTATTTTCTTCATAACCTTCTCCTCCTCTTTAATGGTATTGCACATTCTTAGAAATATTTCCACTTACTTTTTTCTTTACGAAACCGCTCCGCCACTGTGTCCTTCCAATCCGTAAGAACACGCCATACGTCTCTCCACGTCCATTCTTTTCTCTTCCAAAGTATAATAACAGTTACAATTATTATACAGGCTGGAATCAAAAGGAACAATACCTGTAAGACTAACAGAACGGCAAAAATATCCTCCCATCCCCGAGCCACATTTTCCCAGTAGGGATATCCGATAGCATATGAATTCATGGAACGCGTGCCGAATTCTGCAATCACAGTAAACAACGACTTTAGTCCGTATCTTGCCGAATTCTCCACTACCTGCATGCTTACCTCGTCAATCCCGAACTTTTCCTTAACCTTGGCGTAAGCGAATCCGCTGACCGGGTCGGGCATTACGATTTCATACGTGTTAATTCCTGTTACGATCCCTTGTGCCTCCATGGTTTCATAGGAAATGTAAACTAAAGTTTTGTCCAGTCCCGCCGCTTCGTTCAGCCTGCCCTGCTCCCTTTTGATTACACCGGCAATATAGTGAGGCGTTCCGCCGATCCTTACCTCCATTCCGGTCACATCGTTAGAACCGAATAGCTGCCACGCCGCATCCTCGTCGATAAGTATCCTGTCGTGCATTAAGTCGCTTCCCGAGAAATAGGAACCGTTAATAAGCTGCAACGGATGAAACAGGAAGAAATCTCCTCCGACACCCACCGTATTAGCCTCTAACGTTGTTTTACCATTCGTCAAAGTGACCTTGCCTTGCACACTGTAAGCGTCCGCCCACAGTCTCGCACTTTCACTGGGTGCTGTTATGGAAGCCTCTTTGAGCGCGGCATCCAGCGAGTGCTCAAAGGTCATAACACTGTTCTTATCCACATTCGTCCCTGCGGCAAAAAAGCAGCTTATCTGAGCCGAATCGCTCTCTTCCGACCACCTCGCAGCAGCATTCTGATCTAGAAGCTCCTGCTTTTTCACCGTGGCAAATACGCTGATGCCCGCCCATATGAGCAGGCACAGCACCACGGATAGAACCACAATTATTTGTTTTATTGTAAAATTCCTCAAAATTTTTCTCATATTCCATCAACGCGTTATTACGCGCTCTCCGTTAGCTTAATCCGTCAGACGAACCTGTTTTCCTGCTTCTACCGGCTTCGTCGCTGTCGTTATTACATATTCATAGCCATAAAGCCCTGCAGAAATCGCCGTATGCGTATCGTCAGAGGCCAGTACCTCCACATCGATTCTCGTGGCAATATAACGGTTGCCAAGAGGACTGCTCTTCGATTCCACGATCAGTATGAACTTGCCGTTCTTGTCCTCCCTGATAGCACTATTAGGCACCACCAACTCATAGTTGGCGCTCTTCTGTCCCACCGCCAGACTCAACGCCTGGCCAGCCTGCACATCACCTTCTACATTGAATGTCAGCTGCTTTTTCTGCGCCGGATCGGTCTGATCCGGTTTAATAGATACCAGCGTCGCTTTTATATCGTCATAATACCAAGAATTCTGTACCTCCGCAATATCACCGACTGAAAGCTTCTTCGCCTGCTCTGTAGTGGCGGAGAAGGAAAGAGTGAAGCCTTTGCCTGTAGGCTGAATAACTGCCAGCACCTCATCCGGTTTTGTGGATTCTCCTGCTACATGGCTCACGGATGTAATAGTTCCCGCCACAGGCGCCGTTATGTTTGCTCCTACTGAATCTTCTTTCAATTTTTCTATTGCAGCTTCCTTCTGAGCTATCTGCGTATTTTGTGCGCTGAGATTCAGTTCTGCTGTCAGAGTTTTGATGAGCGCGCTTTTTTCTTCCTGAATCTTAGTTATTTCCGCAGTGATATTAGTTATTTCAGTATCTGCTTTCGTCTTACTATTGGTAGCCGTCGCAAGCTGTGTATTCAAATCGTTTTTCGCGCTGGTATTCGCAGAGTCTACCTTTTTATTGTTTAATGCATTCTGCGCAGATGCCAGCGTAGAATTTGCATTATCTAGAGTACTCTGTGCACTTTCTAAGGAGGACTTTAAGGATATCAGCAATTGACTATTACTATCATAATCCTTTAATGTTGCAGTTGCATTTTCTAATTCGCTTGTTGCCACTTTTAACTGACTTTCAGCAACATCGTAAATATACAACTTTATTTCGTCATACGCCTTCTGTGCTGCCGCAATATCGGCCTCATTGCCTGAAGCAATCGCCGTGTCCAGCACCGTCTTTGCACTTTGCAGCTGAGTAGTTGCCGCCTCTAAATCTTTTTCCGCCTTATCCTTCGCATCCTGATAGGTCTTGATTCCCCCCTGAAGGCTGACGGTTCCGCCTGTCGATGTCGTAAGTGTTCCAAGCAATGCTGCAGCCGCATCTACCTTAGCCTGTACCTCAGCTATCTCATTTTTAATCCTTGTTACCTCCGCTGTCGCATTGGTTACATTAGTCTGAGCTGAGTTAACCGCCTTTTCTTCGCTACTGGTGTCTACCGTCACCGCTTCGTTCAAATTCTTTTGACCGTTTAAGTTATCCAAAGTGCTCTGTACATTCTGCTGATTTGCCGTAGCTGCCGTCAGTCTGTTCTTCGCCGCCGTCAGCCTGCTGTCAACATCTGCCAGCTGAGATTGATAGGAAGCTAAGGTTCCCGTTTTTCCGTTCTCAACCTTATTTATAACATCGCTGGTTATATCTCCGGTGAACAAACCGGTCAAATAAGCGAGCCGTAAATCATCCAGCTCCTTTTGTGCCGTTTTCAGTTCCTCGCTCTCCACATCCTCCAAATAAAAGAGTACGGAATCCTTCTCCACCGTATCTCCGTTTTTCACATTCACACTTTCAATTTTCCTGCTTTCACTAATCACTACGTTATAAGGGTCGGTGGCCTCTAGATTTCCTGTCCCTCTTACCTTAGCCGCGATCGTCCCGCTCTGTACATACTCCGTGGCTACCTCCGGCAGGGAATAGTTCATAATCGTATTGGAAAAAAATGTCAGCACAAGCATTACGGACAAAAATATAATTGCCGCATTCTTTACCCATTCCCTTCTTTTTGTAGCGTTTGAATTCTCATTCATTAAAATATCTCCTCCTATCCCTTAATTCCGCCCTGATAAGTGATTCCCTCTACCAAATAATCCTCTCCGTATAGGAACACCAAAAGCGTAGGTACCATGTATATCGTAGCGACGGCAAATGCCAGTCCTATTTCTCCCGCATTGATTTTCGAGAGAAATACGGATAACGGGTGCATCGCTTCATCCGAAAGCAATATGAGGGGTTGTTCCACCATATTCCAATAGTCTATAAAAATTAATATTGCAATGGAGCACATACAGCCCTTGCAAAGAGGCATACATATCCGTCTGAATATCTGCCATTCCCCGGCTCCGTCAATCTGCGCCGCTTCTATTACCGACACCGGAATCCTGCGCATGAATTTGGTCAGCAGATATACTGCAAATGGAGAAAAAATGCCCGGCAGCCATATCGCCCACCTCGTATCAATGATATTCAGCCAGCCAGACACCAAATAGTTAGGCACCAGGGTAACCTGATAGGGCATCAGCATCAATATGATATAAACAAAAAATATTATTTCTTTTAGTCTGCCCCTGTATCTGGTAAAACCATACGAAGCCAAGGCTGCCACCAGCAATTGGAAACCGACGATAGGAACTACCAAAATGACGGAATTCCAAAACTTGAATAAATAATCAGGGCTCTTAAGGAGAACCGTAATATACTGACTGAAGGACACAATATCCGGAATAAATTTTAAGTTTACCTTTTCCGAAATATAAGTTTTTCCTCCGGTATCGGTGGTAGAAAATACTTGTCCGTAATTAGAAGATATTTCCGACGCCGACATGAAGGAATTCGTTACCGTAAGTATGATCGGCATAAGAAAAAGTATTGCGAAGAAAGCGGCGATTATCGTTGCCAGCGCTCTCTTTTCGAAGGTCCTTCTCTTTTTCTTTTTCTTTTTTTTGATAAATACGCGGTCGCTTAATGCCGTTCCGGTTCCCTTTAACACACTTTTTCTAAATGTCATCCTTCCACATCCTTTCCGAAATAATTTTCCGTAAGGAAGAGAATTCCAATCAAAATTACCATTACAATAGACATCATAATAGCCGCTGCCGACAATTTCTGATAGTCTAACGAACCGAACGTATTATTCATAAAATGCTGCATCATATATAACGTATTATAAGGATAACTGCCCGTCAATAGATATATTTCCCTAAATACCTTAAAGGAATTGATAAGAGACATAATTGTCACAAATAATAGTGTGGAGGATAAATACCTCAGTTTAATATAAAAGAAAATCTGCCTCGGCTTAGCGCTTTCCAGTACAGCTACCTCGAGGATATCTTTCGGTATGCTGCTTAATGCGGCCATAAACAAAATCATGTTATATCCCAGATTCTTCCACAGAAATAAAACAATAATGACGATCTGGGCGTAGTCCGATTTCAGCCAGTCGATTTTACCCGCTCCGAACAAGCCTATGACATCGTTCACCATGCCGTTATAGTGAAACAGTACCTGCCAGATCAAAACAATAGACGCGATGGGTACCATCATCGGCGTCAGGAAAAATGTCCGAAACTGACTCCGAAACGGTATCTTGCTGTCGAGAAGCAATGCCAGTCCCAGCGCCAGCACAACAGCCAGCGGAACTGCGATCAACGAAAACTTCATCGTGTTGGAGGCAGCCTGACGGAATGCTCCGTTATTAAATACATTCCTGAAATTATCCAGAAATACAAAGCTGTGGTTGATCGGATTGTCCACCACAGAATAATAAATGACCACTAAAAAGGGCACAACAAAAAACACCAATACACCTAATATGCTTGGAGACAGGAAAACGCAGGATATGCGTTTTCCTCTTTCGCCCTTTTTACGCAGGCCATTTATATTTTTCTTTTTTTTATTCTTCGGAGCTTTTAATTCCTTTCTCACAATATAACTACCTTCTATCTCGTCTCATTAATGTATGTCTGTAAACGGTTCTGAATCAGAGCTGCCACATCGTCCGCACTCTTCTGCCCTTCAAAATAGGATTGTGCTTCCTCGCTTATGATCGAAAGCATTTCCTCGCTTTCCGTTCCATCCAGTCCAACGGAGCGTTCTATGATCTCCCGCACTCTGTCGACCTGCTCTTTGGTAGCTGAGTATACCTCCACCGTGACATCATCTGTCCCGGAACCATAGGTCCACGTCGATTTGGATTTCTCCTTCTGCGTACCGTCCGTATCTTCATAATATTCCGCTTCCAGGTCTTTTGCAAACTGTTTTTCAAGCGCCTCTTTCATGGTAGGAAAACCGCCGTTTGCGGACTGTATGTTCTCCTGTCTGTCTTTGGTCAGATTAAACTTCAGAAATTCCCATGCGCCCTCTTTGTTTTTAGAATTCACATTCATTCCCGCTGTGGTTCCATTTGATTTTATTATGGAACCGTTATCGTTTATGGTGGGATAACCGATTACGTTAATTTCCTCTCCGAATATATGTTCATATATTTGAAATTGCTGGACAGAGGTAAGGTTCTCTTCCATTAAAAGCAATTGTCCGTTTCTTATTCTGTCAAATTGACTGGAATCAGGATCTTCACTTATTTCTTTCGGAAAACGGTTGGAAAATTCCATGATCCGTTTAAATTCCTCTCCGGTAAAGTCGCATGCTCCAGTCTCCTCATCCACGAATTCTCCCATGTTCATGGAGCATAGAAGCTGCAATACGGAATTCTTTGTATTGTAATCCAGTATCTGGGTATCGGCAGGTTTGGAATCTATCAGCTTTATCATATCATCTACGGTCCACGTTCTTTTGTCGCCCACATCAGAAGCCTTGCCCACAAGGGTATTTATTCCGAACCAAGGTATGATAGCGTATAATTTACCATCCCGTGCATAAGTATATAGCACATTTTCAAAGTAATCCTCCTTGTTTATTACCGTATCGTTTTCCAGATAAGGTGTAATATCCTCCAATGCTCCCATGGAAATAAGTTTGTCTAAAGAGGTAAAACTGTATACCATATCGATCAGATCCGGCCCCTGACCGCTGGCCAAATCCGCCGCCAGAAGAGAGACACGTTCATCATAGTCCATGCTATCATTCCCATACTGCTTCACTTCAATCCGGTATTTATCGCTTTGTTTATTGAATGCAGCAATATCATTGGGGAGATAATATGGAACATAAACTGTCCCATAGGTCAGTGTCGTCTTCTCAGGAACCTCGGAGCGGTCTTTTTTCGTAAGTACAATCAGCTCCGGCTTGCTCTGCTCTGACATAAAATCCATAGACAAAGCTGCAACTGTGCCATCCTTAAGCAGCTTCACGCTTTGCAGGCTGGTGCTGTTAATGTCGCTTTCCAGCCAGTCCAGAACCTCCGTCGGCTCCGTATCGCTGATGTTACAAGCGTACAGCTTCGTATCCTGCGTGTAAAGAATATCCGTATCCACACCCGCCTGATAGGTTCCGTAGCCGAAGGATATACTGCTGTTCAAATCCTTAAGTGCCTTTCCCGAAAGGTCCACTGCCTGAAGGCGCCAGCCGGTATCTCCATAAAATCCCGCTACTACCGTTCCGTCCTTCACGCGAAATAGGCTCTGGACATAAGTACCCGCCCGAACCTCACACAGCATCTCACCCGAAGGCTTTAATACGTATATACTCTGATTGGCATTCACGTAATAGTTGCCGTCTTTGTCTTCCAGTATATTCTGGATATACAAATCCTTCACTTTTCCAAGTGAATTCATGACATCCACCGATTCCAGCATCTGTCCGTCCTGAGATATTTTTCTTATTTCTACGCTTTCCACTCCGGCAGCCGTATCTTCTGTCGCGGCCCCCTGGTCTTCTGGCGCAGGCATATATTTTACTAATCCCAGTATCAGATTACCCTCGCCATCGGTACCGATAGCGGAAATGGAAGCATCTGCTTCAAGCTCAACAGGCACCTGCCCGGGAGTACTTCCTTCCGTACCAATGTCCATAGAAAATAACTGAGTGGTGCCGCCCTCGCTGCTTCCGGCAAAATAAACTTTCTCATCTTCACCGAATATCATACTTCCCGTCGTATAGCCCTCTGCTTCCAAAGTGCGGTAATCCGCTACGTATATGTAATCCTTATCCTGAGTTCCTGCGGTCTCCTGAACCTCATCTGTCTTACCGCAGCCCGCAAGCTGCAAAGCCAGCACTGCCGCCAGGCCTAATATCCCTGCTTTTCTACCCTTACTCACTTAATTATTCCCCCTTTCAAACAGCTGTCATTATCTGTTTTCATTAACGTAAATCTGCACCCTGCTCTGTATGATATCCGCCACTTCTTTTGAATTCTTCTGCCCTTCGAAAAAGGCAGCCGCCTCTTCATCCACAATGGCTGTAATCTGTTCATTATATTGATACAAGCTATCCACGCTCTCTATCAGGCCTCTTACTATATCCGCCTGCTCCTGGGTAGCTGCATAAATATCTACATTAAAATCGTCATACCCCCATGATGTTTTCATCTGTTTCACTTTATTGCCGTCAACATCTTCGTAATATTCCTGTTCCATTGCATCCTCAAACATCAGCTCCAACGCAGATTTCATAATCGGGAAACCATAATTATCCGTTTGCTGTTGAGCATCTTCCGTAAGCATCGTACGGATAAACTGCCATACCCCGTCCTTGTTTTTCGACTTGGAGCTCATTGCCAGAGAAGCTCCCGAACCGGAAATAAAAGAACCATTATCCTTGTTCGTAGGATACCCGATAAACGCGACAGGTTCTCCGAACATCGCTTCATACATCTGGTAATCCGTTATTCCGCTGATTCCGGTATTTAACATAAGAAGCTCTCCGCTTTGCAGCCTCCCTGCGGTATTCCCTCCCATTCTGTCGTAATCGAATTCCAAATCAAAATAATTGGCGAATTCAAGCGCTTTTACAAAATCATCTCCGTTAAATTTGCATTCGCCGGTGTTCCAATCCACATATTGGTCCATATTCATCATAATATTGTACATGAGAACCGTACTCTTTGTCCCATAATCATATAACTCTACATTATCAGGCAGCTCTTTTACCATGTTTATAAGTTCGTCCAAAGTAATGCTGCTTCGGTCCCCTACCACTGATTTCTTCGCGATTACCGTATTTATAGTAAAAAACGGCGAAATCGTATAAAGCTTTCCATCTACCTCATACGCCTTCAGTATATTCGGCAGATAATTCTCCCTCTTTAACTCGGCATCGTTGTCGAGATAAGGATACAAATCCTCCAAAAGCCCCTTAGTCGCATATTGCTGTGTGGTACCATTGGAAACATCTATGATATCAGGCATATTCCCGCTGACGATATCCGAATTCATCTGCGTAAGTCCTGCCTCGTAATCCTCATTCATATGCATGTATTCTTTTATTTCGATTCGGTATTCCTGGTTTTTCTTATTGAAATCGATAACCTGTTTGCGGGTATCATAACCAAGATACATTGTGCTGTAGGTGATGATTTTCTTCTCCGGCACTTCGCTTCCCTTCTTCTTGGTAAGAAAGGCCAGTTCAATCGTATTCGAATCATCCGTCCAGTATGATGTAACGGCTAATACCCTGCCGTCCTCCAGCATTGCGAAGGCAATCAGATCGTTACTGTTGATATCACAATCTATCCAGTTGAGTATTTCCGTCGGCGCCTCGTCCCCCATATTATAGGAATACAGGAAATTATCTGAGCTGAACACAATGTCATCCTGTACACCTTTGGCAAAAATATAGTTGCTGAAAGAGGATACCATCATATTATTCTGCGCCTCTCCCACACCTTTTTTTGCCAGATCAACAGGATGGATCTCCATATTTTCCTGACCGTAATATACTAGCATCACAGTTCCATCTTTGGTAGAGAACATATTATTGATCCAGTTTTCCACCTCTACCGTGAACAGCTCCTTGCCATCCTTATCCAGTACCCATACCCCTTGGTCATAGGCCAGATATATATTCCCGTCCTTATCCGTCTCCAAGTACTGTATATATGTATTTTCATCTTCAAATATACTGCTCACATCCACTGACGAAATGATTGTACCATCCACAGAAATCTTGCAGATTTCCGTTTTCTGGGAAACGGGTGCCTGATAATCGTCTGTAGATATCACGCTGGTGGATTCCGCTGAGGAAACAACTACACTACCACCGCCGGAATGCGATACACTCGTAGAAGTAACACTAGCCGAGGAAGCACCTTCCTCATCCGTATCGTCGGTTTCATCTGCAGCATCTTCACCGCTTGCAATTTCATCCCCATCACTTGCCGCTGCTCCATCATCACCCGCAGATTCTTCCTCCGCAGTTCCGATTTCCTTCCCGTCTTCGCCTGCAGCTTCATCCGGCGCCTCAGCCTCAGTGCCATCTGCTTCCTCCCCAGATAATCCCTCTTCGTCATACAGATAGGTGACTACAATTGCCTGCAAGCCGCCCTCTGAATCCGCACTCATTCTCGAAATGCTCGAATCTCCGCCTAAATCCAACGGCTTTTTCACAGGTTCCTCAGCTCCGAGCTTGAGCTCGTACAAATATGAAGTGGATTTCTGCGCCTTATCATCATATTCGCTTCCCAGATAGTAAATGGTGTCGCCGATAACAGTTACGCTCTCGGCGCCGCTTTGTCCATTGTCTATTTCCTGATATTCTGGCACATATACGAATTCCTTCTGTGCCGTAGTATTCTCTGCGCTGCCTCCGCAGCCTGCCAGATAGAAGCATGCCGAAAGTACTCCTGCCATTACTCCTATCATTTTCATTTTACAATTTCTAATGCTTTTCATCATACTCTCCCTCTTCTTTTATATATAAAAACCACAATCTACATAATTATATATAATAAAAACACTACATATAGAATATATCATAGTATCCTCATCGGTACAACCTAACACTTCTTAATAATTTCTGAATTTGCAGGAAAATGAGAAAATTTCTTATGAACAAGTAGGAGACATTTCTTATTACATTAAAAAATAGACATTTTCTTGGAATATTAAGGTAAATGTCTATTTGATTTCTTCTCCATCTTCACTATATATTGTCAGGCTATCGTCAAAAATCGAAGTGACACTGCCAAAATATTGTCCATCAACATATACATCATAGATTCCATCTTCTTGTAAGATATAATAAGAATTTGTTTTATCAATACGATAGGTATCTTCTATATGTTCCTTTGCAATAGCATATGGCTCAATTATTATAAGATTAGGAAACAATAATATATTGACAACAAGCAAACCACCGACCAACAGGCTTTTGAATCTATTAGGTTTGTCCTCTTTGTTTTTATTCAGAATTAAACATGCTCTCTTAATGACTTCTCTATCAGAGTCTTCGGTAAAGGCCGCCTCCCATATGGGAGTTCTATCCCTTTTCTTATATTTAGCAATATTTATCAAACACTCCAAATACTCCAGCTTCTGCAATTCATCCAACTTACGAATGACTGCGAAATCTACTCGAAATTCTTGAAGTCTTGTGATTTGTTTTCTCAGCATATAAATAAACGGATTCCACCAATATAAAGCAGTCACTGCTTCACAAATCACACGTAACCACAAATCACCAAAATAGCAGTGCGCCATTTCATGCTTCAGTATGTAATACCACTCCTGCCTTTTTAGCTGTATATCAGGAATGACTATATAATGCTTTATCAACCCAAATACAACTGGGGAAGAACTATTGCTCCCATATACTAGTTCAAATCTCCTTGGTCTTTTATCGTTATGGATTTTTTGATACTCATACTTAATACATTCTGCCACATCTATGATTTCATCATCCTGCACCACTCGATAATTCTTGATTTTATCTCGTAATATAAAATAGCAGCAAACGAGAAACCCAAGAGAAAACAAACTTCCAGCTGCCGATAGTATAATCAGAAATGATAATAATGACCATTCATAACCCCTCCAAACAAAAAGCGGTTTCACAAAAAGAATATAAATATCCGGCCATATCTTTGTAATATTTAGATTCGTATGTGTTGGCAAATCAAACGGTATCAGTAATCGAAACAAAGTTAAGGCTACAAACACGATAACCGTATGTATCCCTAACTTCATCATTACCTCACTATTTCTTAATACATATCCTAATATCACAATAGTGATACCGCTAAACAAAACAGTGTTCAGTACTGACGATAGTGTCATAAAATTCCCCTTGCACATAGAGCCCTCGAAAAAATTGGAGTCTATTTTTCTTCTGCTTTTTTCAACAATTGTTCTTTTCGTTCTTTTATCAATTGTTCTAATTCATTCAGTTCCTCTAAAGTCTTATCATCGTTATCCTCCGGCAAAAATGCCGCTACAAGACGGGATGCTGTAATATTCTTGCTGACTAAGTCTCCCAGTACATTCTTTATGAGCCCCATTTCAATGCTGTCCGCACTTACTGTCGCCTTGAACTTACGGGCAAGTACATTCCGACTATATACTACTTCATCAACCTCAACCAGCCCCTTTTTAATTAGGCTTTTGATAATGGGCTGTACGCTGTCAATAGAGCATCCACCATTTACCTGTGCAATTTCGGACGCTTTCATGGGTATCTCGGATGCCCACAATATACGCATGATATCCAATTGTCTTTTTGTTAGTTTATTCACTGACACAATTCCCACTCCCCTACCCACTTTTGATTTGTGTAATCATATAGTCGTCTATATATTTTCCCATCCACTCTTTTATACCTATACTCTATATTAGCCGCCCGAGTTCCAACTATCGTCCAATTTTTTTTCATCATAGTATCGTTTGCCGCCGATTCTGCATAAGTCGGAAACGGGATGAATACAACAAGTATAATTACACCTAATATTACCAATGCATTCTTTTTCATTTGCTACCTCATCATAATTATTCGTCTTATAAATTATATGTACACATATATTATCAACAATAATCGTTGGAGTCAACAGCGTTCATCGTTTTTGAGACGCTAGGTTAATACAATATATTCGAACCAGTTTACTATCTGTTTTCCTCGATATATACACTTGCTCGATTCTGTATAATGTGCGATGTGTTTTCAACGGTTCCGTTCCCATGGAATAAAGAATCCGCCTCCTCCAATACAATATTGTACAAGTTCCTGTCGATAGCAGAATGATATTCCACCTTCTCAATTATCGAAGTCAACTGCTTTGCATCAGCTTCGGTTATGCTGTATATTGGCACAGAGTCTTCTCCTTCAAATATAATTTCTGCCTTAATCTTTTTCTCCTTACCGTCAAGATAGGTTTCCTGTATGGCATCATCAAATAACAGCTGCAAGGAAGAACGGGATACTGGAAGTCCGCTGATAACAGCATTCTGGAAGTCATTACTTAGCAGGCTTTTAACAAAGAACCACGCGGCCTCTTTATTTCTGCAATTTTTCCCGACTCCTATGGCAATGTTATTAACCTCGGAAATATTTCCGTTTCCTTTGTCCATAGGATATCCAATAAAAGCGGCATCCTCTCCCATCAAGATTTTAATTTTTCTAATTTCATAAACATTATCAACTGAGGCTGGAAATATTAAGGCTTTTCCTTCTGAAAACATATCCTTAACCGAGGCGTCCTCTGCAAAAACTAACTTCAGCGGAAATTGATTAGCAAATGTAAGTAAATCTTGGAAACTGTCACTATCAAAACGACAAGTTCCTTTATTCCAATCAACGTAATTCTCCATACTTCCGGTGCAAATCATTCCAAAAACTGCTGTTTTCGTTTCTCCCGGAAACAGGCTTGTTCCTTGCGGTCTATCTTTATAACAATTTATCATTGTCTGTACATTCCAATCATCTAAACCAGTCAGTTCCTTATCTATTGTTGCCAAAGAGGCAATCCGGAAGCTGGGAACCATCACATATAAGCTTTCTCCTACTTCAAAAGAATTTATTATATTATCAAAAAAATCCTGTTCAAGAAAGGAATCATCTTCCTCCATATAAGTATACAAATCCTCCAATATACCGCCGGCAGTATCGCTGGGAGAATATAGGAGCCCGAAATTAATAAGATCGGGACCTTTCCCTGATACAATTTCCATCCTTATCCGATTTACCGCCTCTGTCACATCCTCTTCACTTTCCCCATAATTCTGAATTATTATCTCTATTTCTGTATTCTCGGAATTAAATTGAGTAACCCACCGTGACAATTCCGGTTCTTCATACAAAACGGCTAAGGTTAAGGTTTCTTTTCCCTTTACATGTGTCTGCCCCTCGCTGCATCCTGCCAGAAGCAGGGAAAGTGCGCCCAAAATACCCATAAGAACAAAGGCCATGCCTGAATGTACTCTTTTTTTCACTTCGCACCTCATTTCTGCCTGTCCGTTGCAATGTAGTAAAATGTTGTTCCTTCGGCAACAGTTATCACTTTTTCATTTTCCACCTTCATATTCCGTTTAATTAACAGTAATCTGCTGTCCGGAAGAAAGATACTCATCTTCCCTTCTGTGTCACACGGAAACTCTGATGTAGTAATTCTGCTTTTTACTTCCTTTTCTGTGGTGTCATAAACAACCACTCCTGTTTGCATATTAAACAGCAGCAAATCGGAACCGCCCCCGTCTCCAACACAGGCATATTGAACGCCTTCCTCCGGCAGTACATCCCCAACCAACTCTTCAATAGAACCGCTTCTCCCATTCAGTTTGGCAATGAATTGCTTATCTGTGGTTTTCTCCTGCAAGACAGCGTATACGTCTCCATCCGCTCCTCTTCCTACGGCATCCAGCAGGTTGTACCTCCCTTCGTCTGTAATCTTGCTCAAAAACCTTCCTTCCGAATCAAACACTACGGTAAGGATACCATCCAATCCTCCAATCCGCAGATACAGGTCCCCATTACCGGATACCGTAAATGCCCATGGATACCAGTCTGATTTTTCCATGTATTCAGAGATATCCATTTCCTGAACAACGTTTGTTCCGTCAATTTTCCAGATATAGCAAGCATCCGAATTGCCTTTATTAATAACAACGGCGTATAGAAGGCCTTGCGTATCTGTTGCTATATGAGCAAATTCCATATCCGTAGGAGCCTGTATCGGAAGTTTTTCCGGAACGCTCTCTTCTACCTTCATCTTAAGAAGAAAAGACCCTTCTCCTGTATCATCTCTGGTGCTCAAATATATGATATCATTGAATGCGGCCACGTAATCAAAAGGCACAACGCTTTCATACGCTATAGTCTTATCCTCCAGTGATTTAGGCGGCTTTTGAGTGTTTTCTTCCGGCTTGCCATCAGGTATCGCTTCTTGTTCATACGTGTTTTTTGTTATTTCAGCGGTCTCATCCGTGGGGATTGCTTCAGGCATACTCGAAGCTGGTTTTGAATTATTACAGCCCGATAAGAAACACAGAGCTGTCACTGCTAACAATATGTATATTTTTTTCATATTCGTCTCCTGTTTCAATAAGTGCTGAAAGATTGTTCTTACCGGTATAGTAACACGGTAAGAACAACCCTTCAAGATTTAACTATTTAAGTAATTCTTAAATTAATATCCAACAAAATGGGCATCTACGTACCCTACTCTACTGCTAGAATCTCTCATACCATGCATCCAGCCTCGTGCAATCTGGTCGTTTAAATTTCTATTATCTACCCAAAAAAGATCGTTTTTGTACATAAGTTCAAGAACAGTTCCGGTTTCCGGAGCTGAACGCAAGCGAACACCGTCACCTAGAACCCTCCTCAATATCGTATAAGGAACTTGAGGACCAGCAGCCATTGCTGTTGTGGATGTAAAAGTGCATGCAATTGTTACTGCGAGTAAAACCGCAACCATACTTTTGTTTATAGTGCCTTTAATATTGTTACTTTTTGAAATAGACATAATATTTCCCCTTTCATGTAATAATTGTTCGTTGATTTCTAGTTGCAAAAAATCGTTGAATACTCCGCTGAAATACATCATATTTTTAACGAAATATTCAAATTCGTCTATTAGATTGAAATATTCCCCCTTTCTCATTTGCATGAATGTCATACCCATTCATATTCATGTGTTTTTCCAAATAAACTTAATTTATATATATAATATCAACGATTATCGTTATTGTCAACAATCATAGCTCGATTTATATCATAATTATGCAGTAACTTTTCAAAACAAATAAGGGTGCCCAGTACAAGCCGAACAACGTGGAAGCTATATACAGAAATAAAAGCCTCCAAATCTTTTGACTTGAAGGCATTGTGTCATCTCAATTCTTAAAGCTGTGAATCGGCGCCGGTATTCTTCCTCCCCGGTTAATAAAATCATCGCAGGAAAATTTGTTGACCGGCATAATCGGCGCATATCCTAACAAGCCGCCGAATTCCACCGTCTCTCCCACCTCTTTTCCAATGACCGGGATAAGGCGAACCGCCGTAGTTTTCTGATTGATCATGCCGATAGCCATCTCGTCTGCAATAATGCCGGAAATAGTCGTTGCCTTCGTATCTCCCGGAATAGCTATCATATCCAGGCCTACGGAGCACACACATGTCATGGCCTCAAGCTTCTCTATGGAAAGAGCTCCTGCAATCACCGCATCGATCATTCCCTGATCCTCGCTGACCGGAATAAATGCTCCGCTTAAGCCCCCCACATAAGAAGAAGCCATGACACCGCCCTTCTTCACCTGGTCGTTCAAAAGCGCCAGCGCAGCCGTCGTTCCCGGCGCACCCGCATATTCCAGCCCTATCTCGCACAGAATCTCCGCTACACTGTCTCCTACTGCCGGAGTAGGCGCTAACGACAGGTCTACGATACCGAAAGGAACATTCAACCGTTTGGATGCCTCCTGCGCTACGAGCTGTCCCACTCTCGTCACCTTAAAAGCAGTCTTTTTAATAGTCTCGCACAACACTTCGAAATTCTCACCCCGCACCTTGCTCAGTGCGGTCTTCACAACTCCCGGTCCGCTGACTCCTACATTGATAATCTTATCCGCCTCCGTCACCCCGTGGAACGCCCCCGCCATGAATGGATTGTCATCCGGCGCATTGCAAAATACAACAAGCTTCGCACAGCCCAAGGAATCGTCTTCCTTCGTATATTCCGCAGTCTGTAATATAATCTCGCCCATCAGCTTTACCGCATCCATATTGATGCCGGTCTTGGTGGAGCCTAAGTTGACGGAACTGCACACCCTCTCCGTAGTGGAAAAAGCAAGCGGGATGGATTCAATCAAAAGCTTGTCCGCCGGAGTCATCCCCTTGGAAACCTGCGCGGAATAGCCGCCGATGAAATTCACTCCCACTTCGTGCGCTACCTTATCCAGGGTCCTCGCTACGGAAGCGAAGTCCTCCGTCGTCCGGCATGCCGCACCGCCGATAAGAGCGATCGGTGTTACGGAGATCCTTTTATTTACAATGGGAATTCCGAACTCTCTGGAGATTTCTTCGCCGGTTTTCACCAAGTCCTTCGCCGCATCATAAATTTTATAGTATACTTTTTCATTAAGTTTGTTCAGATTGGAATCGATGCAATCCAACAGGCTGATACCGAGGGTAATTGTCCTGACATCCAGATTCTCTTTTTCTATCATCTGGTTCGTTTCCGCGACTTCAAATATATTAATCATAGGTCCGTCCCTCTTTTCTCTATATTCTGTGCATGGTGTCGAAGATTTCTTCCGGCACATATACGAATTCCTTCTGTGCTGTAGTATTCTCTGCGCTGCCTCCGCAGCCTGCCAGATAAAGGCAGGCAAAAAACGCCGCCGACGCAGCTATTATCCTCTTGTTCCTATAATCTCTTACACCCTTCATAATACTCTCCATATCCTTTCCATATCCTGCAGATCTCGTACCGCTCTTTTAATTTTATAAGTAAACCACAATTTACATAATTGTATGTGAGAAAAACACTACATATAGAATATCATAGTATCCACGCCAACCTGACACTTCTTAATAATTTCTGAAGCCGCAGTTATATCTTGACACCAAAACAGTTTTTCCAGGTAAAAAAGAAGGGGAAAATGGCTAGTTTTCTATTTTTCTAATTAATATCCCATTTTTTAAGAGAACGTTGTCAATATAGTATCTTTCGAAAAGAACCCTCCCTTTTCCCGGAATCTCAATGTCTTCCTCTTCACAGTTGATAATGACCTCCACATACCTGTCTTCCCACTCCACTTTTAGGAATTCGATAATGCGGGGACTGGAGATTTTGTCGGGAAAGTGGAAATTTCTGTTTCTAAGTAAAGGCTCCTCCTTTCGCAAATGGATGAGCTGTCTGATGATTTCAATTCTATCATTGTATTCCCCTGCCTCAATGCTTTCCCAAGGCATACATCTTCTGCAATCCGGATCATGTCCTCCCTCCATGGCTATTTCTGTTCCATAATATATACATGGGCTTCCCGGCATGGCAAAAAGTACCGCAAGCTGCTGGAAATATTCATCCAGATTCTTAACTTCCGAGCGAAGCCGCCTCGTATCGTGGGAATCCAGCAAATTGAAGAGCACATCATTAGTCTGCTGCATATATCCCGTATAGCATCTGTTAATCGTATATTCGAAGTCTTCCTTCGTAAGTCCCTTATCTATCCAAAAGTCCTTGATGCTTTCTCCCAGCGGATAATTCATCACCGCATCGAATTCATCCCCTCTAAGCCAAGGCATAGCGTCATGCCAGATTTCACCCAAGATATAGATATCCGGCTTTATCGCCTTCATCCGGGTCCGCAGCTCCTTACAGAATACATGGGATATTTCATTGGCTACATCCAGTCTAATGCCGTCCACATGATATTTCTTCACCCACATTTCACATACCTCTAACAGATATTCCCTTACCCTGGGATTGTTAGTATTGAGCTTGGGCATATTATCAAAAAACGCAAAACTATAATATTGTCCCGCTACGGCTGCTCCTTTGCTATGCTCGAAAGGCCATTCGTTAATCATGAACCAGTCATAATATTCCGATTCCATTCCCTTCTCAACGACATCCTGCCACGGAGCAAAATATTTCCCGCAATGGTTAAATACCCCGTCCAGCATAATTCGAATCCCCTTTTCATGTGCTTCCTCTACCAGACGCATAAAGGTCTCCTCCGTGCCGAAATGAGGGTCTATCCTCTTATAATCAGTAGTGTCATATTTATGGGAGGAAGGGGATTCATTGATAGGTGTCAAATATAGGCCGGAAATCCCAAGCTCCTTCAAATAATCCAGCTTATTGATAATTCCCTGAATATCTCCTCCAAAGAATTCGTCATTCCTCACACTGCCCTTATTCCTCCAAGGCAGCATTTTCTCGTTATTCAACGATGTGTCTCCGTTACAGAAGCGCTCCGGAAAAATCTGATACCAGATCGTATCGTTCACCCAGGCAGGCGTTACCGGAATATCTCCGGGATTCATCCACGGAAATACAAAACACTGTCTGCTCCTTCCCTCCAGATTCATCTGACCTTCGCTCACAAAGCCATCCTCGAAATAATACCACTTCTCTTTTTCCGTTATCAGCTCGAAGTAATATTTCAGCCGTTTATACTCAGGTTCAACCGTCGTTGTCCACCAAAGCTGGTTCTTCAGTCTCTTTTTAAAAGGGATGTTCACTGCCTCCCCTGTCCAATTCTCCCCGCCGCCAAGTATTCCCGACTTAAAAGGATCCCCTTGCACAATATTCACGTATTTCACATCATATCCCGTCTTAATATTAATGATGAGTTGATTCTCATTCAAAGGGTAGCAATAGTTGTCGTTAGCCCTATGATACACCGCATTAAAGTCCATTTTATTATCCTCCTGTATTTGAAAATCTGTCCGGAAAACGTTTTCCAAAATCTCTAATACGATAATACTATTATAAAAGAAAAATGTCAATTCGAAACAGAATGCTCAAAACAGCAAGCAGGCTGTGCTCCGGGCGAAATCATCCCGAAAGCACAGCCTCCAATATTTATATTGATACTTATATTATATTTACATCAGCACCTATCTTAATACGGCCGCTAATTTTTAAAGCTGTGAATCGGCGCCGGTATTCTTCCTCCCCGGTTAATAAAATCATCGCAGGAAAATTTGTTGACCGGCATAATCGGCGCATATCCTAACAAGCCGCCGAATTCCACCGTCTCTCCCACCCCTTTTCCGATGACCGGGATAAGGCGAACCGCCGTAGTTTTCTGATTGATCATGCCGATAGCCA
>JAEWPN010000106.1 GCA_023399455.1 Bacillota bacterium | reverse complement strand
ACGCTGAAGGCATCTAAGCGTGAAGCCCCCCTCAAGATGAGATATCCCATACAAAGCTTGCTTTGTATTAAGACCCCTTGGAGAGTACGAGGTAGATAGGCTTAAGGTGGAAGCGCAGCAATGCGTGCAGCTGATAAGTACTAATCGGTCGAGGGCTTATCCTAATAAGGCTGGGAAATGAGTGATAACTACCGAACGAGGTAAGGACACTCATAAGAGACAGGAAAGAAACGGATGGAAGAGATATAAGAGCGTAACAGGTGAACAACACCTGTAGTAGGTGGATTCCTGAAAGGGAAGAAGCTTATTGGTATTCGGTTTTGAGGGTATGGCCCCTTAAAGAAACAGATTCCTCGATAGCTCAATGGTAGAGCACGCGGCTGTTAACCGCGGGGTTGTAGGTTCGAGCCCTACTCGGGGAGTAACAAGTAGAGGACACTTGTAGCAAGTAAGAAATACTTGTAACTAGTATAAGACACTAGTAAGGAAGTACCTGACCGTGGCGAGGTCCACAGGAAAGAGATAAGGCTCCGTGGTCAAGCGGTCAAGACACCGCCCTTTCACGGCGGTAACACGGGTTCGATTCCCGTCGGAGTCACTCGTGTCAATTTAATATGACACTTAGTCGTTTGTTCGCAGTCCGCCGATGTGGCTCAATTGGCAGAGCAGCTGATTTGTAATCAGCAGGTTATCGGTTCGAGTCCGATCATCGGCTGTTGTAATACCCGTTAGGGTTTGCGGACCTTTAGCTCAGTTGGTTAGAGCAACCGGCTCATAACCGGTCGGTCCTGGGTTCGAGTCCCCGAAGGTCCATTTGTAAGTTTTATATTTTTGGTTAGTTGGCCCGGTGGCTCAGTTGGTTAGAGCGCCGCCCTGTCACGGCGGAGGTCGTGGGTTCGAGTCCCATCCGGGTCGTTT
The DNA here is from genome assembly GCA_023399455.1 of Bacillota bacterium. Taxonomy (GTDB): domain Bacteria; phylum Bacillota; class Clostridia; order Lachnospirales; family Lachnospiraceae; genus Kineothrix; species Kineothrix sedimenti. The sequence goes on along the minus strand of JAEWPN010000106.1, from coordinate 27,051 downwards.
ATTTGAATATTATATTGATTATGGGATCTTAGCTCAGCTGGGAGAGCATCTGCCTTACAAGCAGAGGGTCATAGGTTCGAGCCCTATAGGTCCCATTAGGTTTTTTGTATGAGCTGGTGTGGCGGAATAGGCAGACGCAAAGGACTTAAAATCCTTCGGGAGCAATCCCGTGCCGGTTCAAGTCCGGCCACCAGCAGTAAGGGTATCAGGCTAAAATGGATGCAAACATGTATCTGTTTTAGCCTGATTTTTTATGTTATACTTATATGATAATGCAGGGCAGAAATTGATTGAACTTTAAATTATTTGTTTTTTTGCGCACATTTGCGCAGGAAAGGGTGAAGTAATGAGTAAAACAATTCAGGCGCTTGGCAATCTGGTTGATGTGAATGGTCATAAAATCCATGTTTTTTGCACCGGACAGGGGAAACGTACTTTTGTTTTTTTATCGGGTCATGGTACGAGCTGCCCAACCCTTGATTTTAAGCCTTTATGGTCAATACTATCTTCTGAAAATGTAATTGTCGTAGTAGAAAGGGCAGGCTATGGCTGGAGTGAAACGACAAATACCTCTCGTGACTTAGATACTGTACTTGGAGAAACACGAAAAGCATTAGAGCTGTCCAATATAGAAGCGCCATTTATATTGGTTCCACATTCACTTGCAGGATTGGAGGCTATTTATTGGGCGCAAAAGTATCCGTATGAGGTAGAGGCAATCATCGGATTGGATTCGGCAATTCCAGAAGCCTATGATAATTTTAAAATGCCGTCCGCGGCGATTCTCAGCGTTATTGGACTTTTAACCAAGATAGGAATACATAGGCCTTTTGTAAAGTCCTTTTATAAAAAATCGCCGGCGGCACAGTCAGGATATCTAACTAAAGCTGATAACGAAGCATATATTGAGATACTTAAAAATCGCATATTTACATCTGATATGCTTAATGAAGCAAAATATGTAAGACAAAATGCGGATAAGGTTAAAAATGGAACGCTCCCCGTTAACACTCCGATTTACCTTTTTATCTCAAATGACAACGAAAAAATAATCGCTAACTGGGGTAAAATGCTTTCCGATTATATAGCTGATTTTAAGAACGAAAAGTCTATGTTATTGGAATGCGGGCACTATGTGCATGCATACGAAACGATAAAAATTGCTAAAGAGATAGATGATTTTATCCGGGGTATATAATGAACATAAAGTTTATCATGTTATGCAAATAATGGGAATTTGTTTGAAAAAGAAATGGATGAAAGTTTGAGCAAAGTGGTATGTGAAGAGAGGATAAGTGTATGAAACCAAATATAAAATTCGCAATCTTATTTCCGGGTATTCTCCTTGCGGGAGCCTTACTATATATCGTTGTGCACGAATTAGGGCACACCATCATCGCAATTGTTTGCGGAGCGGAAATAACAGAGTTTAGCATTCTCAATGCCCATATGTCTTATAATGGTGGAACATTCAGTAAGGCCATGTATTCGTTGTTTCACGCTGCGGGGATGTTAATACCAATAATATTATTAGTGCCAGTTATCATTTCTTATAAACAGGGCAAAAAGAGTATCTTTTATCATTGCTGTTACATGGCGGCTTGTTTATGGGGTGTTTCACCTCTTTTGGCATGGCTGATTGTACCTGTTGTTAGTATGGTAGCTTCGCCACCGCAGGGAGATGATGTTGGAAAGTTTATCATGAGTTCAGAATGGCATCCGATGTTAGTATTCGCCGGTGCTTTAGGCATCTTAACAGTAATGCTTGCACTTGTAATTAAGAAGGGAATCATTCAGGAGTTTATTGCCATTTTAAAAGGATTTTCCTGAAAAATCCTCAGACACTTTTCAGTAGCAATACTATGATTCGTATTTTAAAATATATTCATAGAAACCGCTTGTTTTTTACTTTCACAGTCTTGCCTAAATCGCTGATCGTATAAAATTCTTTTTGCGAACGTCAGGATGCCGTTCGATTTTCCTCCTGCTAGTACATACGTACAATCAGGTTATTCTTTTAAGTAAATAGCATATTTCTCATTAGTGATAACACAGATATGGATTAACAACTAAGGTGTGTTTATATCTCTTAAAGTCGCTGTGAGTACAATAAGTATGGAAGAGAATTTAGCATGAGTCTGCCTTGAGGAGGCCCCCTTTCCATTGACATGGGAAAAGAAAGGAAATAGAATTGAGGAGTTGGTATGGGAGAAGATACAGGAGGTATATGCATGTATACAGTAGTTGTCGCGGACGATGAAAAAGAATTGCGAAAAGCCCTGATACGGAATGTCAACTGGGCTGAAATAGGATTTCAACTGGTGGGGGAGGCCGAAAATGGGGCGGAAGCATTGGAGCTCGTGGAGAAGCTGGAACCGGATTTACTCTTGACGGATATCAAGATGCCGTTCTTGTCCGGAATTGAACTGGCAAGACAGGTGCGCGAGGTCAAGCCCGCGACTCAAATTGCGTTTTTGAGCGGTTACGACGATTTCAGCTATGCACAGCAGGCCATTCAGTACAATATCATCAGCTATATATTGAAGCCGGTCTCGGCCGCCGAGATAAACGAAGAGCTCATAAACATAAAAAATAAAATAGATGAGAAATATAAGGAATTTACTACTCATAATCAGACGCAGGAGCAACTTAAGGCTGCGGAATTTCTGTTGCCTCTGATGCTGGACGGCTTTCGGGGAAGTTTGAGCGAAAAACAGCAGGAGGGTATTTTGGAGAATGCGGTGCGTTTTGGAATTTTGAATGCAAAGAACAGCGAGCTGAGGTATGCTGTTACAGTCGTCGAGATTTTTGATGAGGATGGAGAGAATATTACGGAGCCTGCGAACGTAAACGCGGTGGACACCATTTTAAAAAAGTATGTGAAGCATATGAGCTTTTATATAGAGGGAAAGGTCGTCTCGCTGCTCGTGGCGACTGGGGCCGGCTTCGACAAGTACCTTCATATTCTGACAGAGGAAATCGCCCAAAGCGTACATCGGATCATGAAAAAGGTTTGTGTTATCGGTATCAGCCGGGCTGTGGAAAAACTGGAAAACGTTCACGAATCTTATATCGAGGCAGTGAATACGGTGGGGTATTCTAAACGAAACGGAAACGGTATTCAATTTATATCGGATATCGAGCGGGCGGATGAATACGATGTGGAGGGGATGAAGAGCTTCAGCAACGATGTGGAGAGTCTGATTCGTGGCGGGACATGCCTTGAATTGGAAAATTATCTGAACAATACTTTCGATAAGATGATGGAGGCACATGTTTCTATTACAACGATGAACTTTGTTATGGTGCAGATGATATTAGCGGTATTTCAGATTGTTTATGCGGTTGCCGATCACGATATGCTTCAGGAACTGCAGAAACAGAACCCGCTTTCGAGCCGGATTGCTTATGAAGATTTTTCGAAACTCAAGAAAAAATATATCGGTTTTTGTCTGACGGCGCAGAAAATTATCGCAGAGCAGAGGAAGAAGAGCAGTGCCCTTATATGTGATAAAGCATTGAAGCTCATAGAAACGAGATATATGGACCCGGATATTTCGCTTGTGTCTATCAGCACTGAAATTGCGGTCAGTCCAAACTACCTAAGCGCGTTGATTAAAAAATCGACGGGAAGCACATTCACAGATATCCTGACGAAGAAGCGGATTACTATCGCGAAGGAGATGATTCTGTGTACATCGATGAAGGTGAGGGAAATATCAGAGAAATGCGGGTACAATGACCAGCATTATTTCAGCTACTGCTTTAAAAGAGTAGTCGGAATCTCACCCAATGCCTGCCGGAGGGAATATGAAGAAAGAATGGCAGAAGCCTGAAAAAGAGAATATCTTAAACCGTGTTTCGCTATCTGCAATTATGACTGCTTTGGTAGTCGCCATCGTTTTCTTCGCGACATTTCTCGCCCTCCTCATATTTGTTGAGCTGTTTCAGCGGTCTATGGAGCAGAATGCCATTATAAGCAGCGAGCAGGCGATTGTACAGGTACAGAATACGATTACGAATTACACAGAAGACATTCAGGAAGTTATGAATATGATTGAGGACAATATTACGAAGGATGAGATGCCGAGAAATGAATACTTTCGGAACTTATTGGAGATCCGTTCCGATATTGTCGCCATCACGATTTATAACGAAAACGGCGATATGGAAAGATGCTGGACAGAAGGATATAAGCTAAAGGATAAAATTATGAAAAACCTGTCTTTTGTCAGTTTCGAGGGCGAGGACGGTAAACTGAATATTTCCAGTCCGCATGTGGAGTCGCTGTTTGTGAACAACTATCCGTGGGTGGTTACGATTTCACAGATTTTGCAGGATGGTCAGGGTAAGGATATACGTATCGCCATGGACATCCGTTTTTCCAGTATTGCCAACTATGTGGATGAGGTCGGAATCGGGCAGCACGGTTATTGCTTTATTATGGACGAGGCTGGGAATATTATTTATCATCCCCAGCAGCAGTTGATTTATTCCGGACTGAAGAACGAGGACACGAAGGAGCTCATGAAGGATGAGGATGGCTCCTATATCAAATCCAACATGATTTATACGATACATACGCTTGAGAATTCCGATTGGAGAATCGTAGGAATCAGCTTTGTGGATGAAATGGTGTCAACGAGGGTACAGAATATGATCCGGATAGTATTGGCGCTGGTAGTACTCGTGCTTTTCACCGCAGCTATTTGTGGAATCTTATTTTCACGGCTCATTACAATGCCTGCAAAACGGCTGTCCGAAGCGATGGGAGAATTCGAAACGAATACGGAGAATTTTGATTTCCAGCCGGTAAATGGCACGGTGGAAATTGTCGCCTTATCCGATTCTTTCGCTCATATGGTCATTCAGATTCAAAATCTGATGGAACAGGTGAGAGAAGAAGAACTTTCCCTCCGGAAGACGGAGCTGAGCGCCCTTCAGGCGCAGATCAATCCCCATTTCCTCTATAATACGCTGGATTCCATCGCATGGATGTGCGAGGAGGAGCGTAACAAAGAAGCGGTGGAGATGGTAACAGCTCTCGCCAGATTGTTCCGTATCAGCATAAGCAGAGGGCATGAACTCATTACACTGGAAAAAGAGCTGCAGCACTCGCAGAGTTATTTGAATATACAGAAGTTCCGTTATGAGGATCAATTCACCTATGATTTCGATGTGGACGAAGAATGCCTGCAGTATTACTGCAACAAAATTACGCTGCAGCCGATTATAGAGAACGCTATTTACCACGGACTCGACCCAGCGGAGGAAGGACACATTCAAATTGGCATTCATGATAAAGGAGATGCTATTCTTCTGTGTGTTGAGGATAACGGAGTAGGTATGACCGAAGAGGAGTGCGCAGAGATACTAAACAGAGAGGCCGGAGATAGAACGGGTATCGGGATCAAGAACGTGAATGACAGAATCCATATATATTTTGGCAAAAAATATGGCCTAAGAATTACGAGTGTGCTGGACGCAGGAACGCGGGTCGAAATATGGATACCGAAAATATTGGAGGGTGAATATGAGTCGAAGTAGAAAAATGAAATTATTCATCGTGTTCTGCACAGGAATCCTTATTACAATCGGCATTCTCATAATCGCTCTCTTCAAGAATCCCACATTTGGGACGGGGAACCGGGACAGCGACGGGCAGAAGCATTATGTTGCAGTCATTGCAAAATCCACGACGTCGGCATTCTGGAAATCGGTATTTGCAGGAGCAAAGGCCGCCAGCACCGAATACAATCTGGAAATCACATGCGACGGACCCGAAAGCGAAGAGGATTATGAAACACAGAATGCAATGGTGGAAAAGGCTGTGGCGGATGGTGCAGAAGTTATTGTATTTTCTGCTGTGGACTTCAATGCCAATGCGGCGGCGATCGACTGGGCGATCGCACAGGGCGTTAAGGTAGTCATCATAGACAGCGAAGTGAATAGCAGCGGGGTGAGCTGTGTCATCAGCACGGACAATTATGCAGCGGGCCGGATGGCGGGAGAGGCGGCACTGGAATCCGACGATAAGGCATTATATGTCGGTATCGTTAATTTCGATGAGAATTCCGCCAACGGGCAGCAGAGGGAACAGGGCTTTCGTGATGCGATCATGGGAGAGAGCCGTGTTACTGTTATCGATTCCATAAACGTGCTTTCCAATGTGGAGGATGCCATGGAAGGCACGCGCATCATGTTGGAACAGCATCCGCAAATCGATGTGATTGCGACCTTTAATGAATGGACGAGCCTGGGAGTGGGCTATACAATTGAGGAAATGGGGCTTGGGGACAGCACAAAGGTTATTGCCTTCGACAGTAACGTCGTTTCGGTCGGACTGCTGGAAACGGGAGAAGTGGATGCGCTGATTGTCCAGAATCCATACGCAATGGGGTATCTTGGTATAGAAAATGCGTACAATGTCATCAACGACATTTTTATTCGGGAAAAGGTCATTGACACAGCTACGACGATTGTGACGAAGGAGAATATGTACGACCCGGATTATCAGAAAATATTGTTTTCCTTTGACTGAGTAAATAGATGATAATAAAATATGAAAGACCTATGTATAATCCATGTACGAAAGCGTAAAATTTTATACCTTCGTGATAGGATTTTGCATAGGTTTTTTATTTTCCTTTTGTTATTCTTTTGTGTGTATTCAATCCGATTATAGGATAAACAAAGCAAACAAAAAGGAGGCTCTTACATGAAAAAGAAGTTATTGGCAGTACTTTTATGCATGTCCATGACAGCAGCTTTATTGGCTGGTTGTGGAAGTACGGCAGCGGAGACGACAGCGGAGACAACACCGGTGACGGAGGAAGCAAAGGCAGAGGACACAGCAGAGGACGCAGCGGAGGATGTCGTAGACGCGGCGGCGGACCAAGCAGATTTATCGGCGGCAAATATCGCGGTATTCTATTATACATATTCCGATACGTACATCGCATCGGTCAGAACGGCATTGGATTCGGCATTGGACGGACTCGGAGTAACCTATCAGGATTATGACTCCAACAGTAACCAGACGACACAGAACGAACAAATCGATACGGCTATCAGCACGGGCGCTACGCTCCTGATTGTAAATATCGTTACCTCCGGTTCGGTAGATGCTTCTCAGGCAATCGTTGACAAAGCATCTGCGGCTGGTGTTCCGGTAATCTTCTTCAATCGTGCGGTAGAAGGTGATGAGGATGAAGGTACTGTTCTTGGAAGCTATGACAAATGTGCATTCGTAGGAACAGACGCACCGGAAGCGGGTCATATGCAAGGTCAGATGATTGGCGAGTACGTACTCGAGAACTATGACGTTATCGACTTGAATGGCGACGGAGAAATATCATATGCGATGTTCATGGGACAGCTCGGCAACGTAGAAGCGATTTATCGTACACAGTACGGCGTAGAGGATGCAAATGCGGTTCTCGAAGCGGCAGGCAAGCCGGCGCTCGTTTACTTCGATTCGGCAAATGCGGACTGCTATCAGGTTGACCAGGACGGTAACTGGAGTGCGACGGCATCCAACAACTATATGACCACGAACCTTTCCCAGTACAATGAAGCAAACGGTAACATGATTGAGCTTGTAATCTGTAACAACGATGGTATGGCAGAAGGCGCTATCTCCGCATTGAACGACAAGGGATACAATCTCGGCGACGGCAGCAGCACGATGATTCCGGTATTCGGTGTTGATGCGACTGATGCGGCAAAGCAGCTGATCGCAGACGGCAAGATGACGGGAACGATTAAGCAAGACGCGGAAGGTATGGCAAACGGCATCGCTTTCCTCGCTCAGAATGCGGCTTCGGGAAAAGCTTTGATGGATGGAACAGATTCTTACAATATCTCTGAAAAAGTAGCAAACAAGATTTACATTCCTTATGCTACCTACACAGGAGAATGATAAAAAAATAAGTTTAGATATATGGAGGAAAAGGGGCGGCTGTCGGGCTGGTGGCGGCGGCCCCTTTTTCTATCCACCATAAAATCGCATATGAAGTGAAGCGTTTTGACGCAAAGGAGGCAGATTATGGAGCAGGAAGTGCTGCTGGAAATGAAGGACATCTGCAAGGAATTCCCCGGTGTTAAAGCTCTGGACCACGTTTCTTTAACAGTGAAAAGGGGTACGGTACACGCGTTGATGGGAGAAAACGGTGCGGGAAAGTCGACCCTGATGAAGTGTCTGTTCGGTATTTATGCAAAAAACAGCGGACAGATTTTTCTGGAGGGCAGGGAAATCAATTTTAAGAACTCAAAGGAAGCGCTGGAAAACGGTGTGGCAATGGTGCATCAGGAACTGAATCAGGCGCTGAAGAGAAACGTTATGGACAATATCTGGCTTGGTCGTTATCCGAAGGTCGCAGGCGTCATGGTCAATGAGAAGAAGATATATCACGATACGAAAAAAGTATTCGATGAGCTGGAGATAGATGTGGACCCCAAGCGCATCATGAGTACGATGCCGGTATCCCAACGTCAGATGGTGGAAATCGCGAAGGCGGTTTCTTTTAACTCGAAAATAATTGTATTTGATGAACCGACCTCTTCCCTGACAGATGAAGAGGTGGAGCATCTGTTTAAAATCATAAATATGCTGCGGGATAAAGGCTGCGGCATCATATATATTTCGCATAAGATGGCGGAAATCTTGCGTATTTCCGATGAAGTCACCATCATGCGGGATGGTACTTATGTGGCGACCAAACACGCCAAAGAGCTTACGACGGAGGAAATCATCAGACTGATGGTAGGGCGTGAGCTGAACAATCAATTTCCCCCCAAGACGAACGAGCCGGGTGAGGTTGCTCTCGAGGTGCGGAACCTATCGGCTCAGTATTCGGTACTTGAGGATGTATCCTTCGATGTGAGAAAAGGTGAAGTAGTGGGAATCGCCGGATTGGACGGCAGCGGCCGGACGGAATGTCTGGAAAATATATTTGGGATTGCTACGAGAAGCGGAGGCTCCATTACGCTGGATGGGAAGCAGGTGTTCAACAGGAACGCAAAGGAATCCATTAAAAATGGTTTCGCGATGCTGACGGAGGAACGTCGTGCGACCGGTATATTCGGAATACTTGACATACGGGAAAATACGGTTATCTCCAGCCTGAAAAAGCATAAAAAACATCATTTATATCTGAGTGAGAAATCCATGAGTAAGGATACCCAATGGTCCATCGACGCCATGAGAACGAAGACGCCCTCACAGGCAACGAAGATCAGGGCACTGTCGGGAGGAAACCAGCAGAAGGTTATACTTGGAAGATGGCTTTTGACCGAACCTGAGGTGCTGCTTTTGGATGAACCTACGCGCGGCATCGATGTAGGAGCAAAATACGAAATTTATCAGTTGATACTGGACCTTGCAAATAAAGATAAGGTGGTTATCATGGTTTCGTCGGAGATGCCGGAGCTTTTGGGTGTCTGTGACAGGATACTGGTTATGTCAGGAGGACGGCTCGCTGGCGAGGTGGATGCAAAAACAACAACGCAGGAAGAAATCATGACTCTTGCTGCAAAATACGTGTAAAGGAGGCAGTACGAAATGAGAGCTATTAATAATGCAAAAGACCGCTATGCTGCTTATAAAGTACTGAGTAGTAAAGAAAAGGGGACATTTTGGAGGGAAGCGCTGATTAATAACGCGATGTACATATTGCTCATTATCGCGGTCATTTATACGTTTTCTCAGAATCATAGGTTCCTGGCAATCAATTCTATCATTAACATCATTTCCCTTTCGGCGGCAAACATTCCGATTGCATGCGGAATCGCCGGATGTATCGTATTGACGGGTACGGACCTTTCGGCGGGGCGCGTTGTCGGCCTGACGGCATGTATCTCCGCGTCCTTGCTGCAGTCAGTCACTTACGCCACAAAGATGTTCCCGAATCTGCCTGTGCTGCCTATTCCGCTCGTCATTGTCATTGTCATCATAGTAGGTGGTATTGTAGGCTGGGTTAACGGATTTTTCGTCGCAAGATTCTCTCTGCATCCGTTCATCGTAACGTTAGCAACACAGTTAATTGTATACGGTGTTTTGCTGATGTATATTATGGTTAATGGTAACAACGGACAGCCGCTTTCCGGTCTGGACAATTCCTTTAAGAGCTTCGTTACGGGAAGCAAGCTCTCTGTAATGGGAGTTCCGATTCCGAATTACGTATGGTATGCCTGTATTGTAGTGGCGATTATGTGGTTTATCTGGAACAAGACGACCTTTGGTAAGAACATGTTTGCAGTCGGCTCCAACCCTGAAGCGGCGAACGTATCCGGCGTTGATGTGATGAAGACGACCATCGGTGTTCATACGCTTGCGGGTTGTATGTACGGGATTACCGGTTTCATAGAGTCGGCGCGAATCGGCTCCAATCAAGCCAATACCGGTCTGAACTACGAATGCGATGCGATTGCGGCCTGTGTTATCGGAGGTGTATCCTTCGTAGGTGGAACCGGCAAAATCAGCGGTGTTGTATTGGGCGTGTTTCTGCTTCGAATCATCTTCGTAGCGTTGAATTTCTTATCCATCAACCAGAACCTGCAGTATATCATCAAAGGTCTGATTATTCTCGTAGCGTGCGCAATCGATATGAGGAAATACCTGGTAAGAAAGTAATATAATTAAGAAGATAAAGGAGAAAGAAGGATGAAGACAAGAGGAAGAGCCGTCATATATGAGCTGGCGGGAATCTATCTGTTATATCTGTCCTATCAGCTGTTCGGAAACCGCGCAGCTAGTACCGGCGGGGAATTCGGTCTCGTTATCGCTTTCATAATACTGTTCGTACTCCTCGGAGTCGGTTTCTTAAGTGCAGGAGCGTTGATTGTACATAGAGGGTACAAAGAGAAGCAGATGAAAGCGTAAATAATTTCATAGTTAGTATTTAAGAATCCGGAAGGCACTTTGCCCTCCGGATTTCACTTTCTTTGTGACTAGTTTTGTCCCGTATGGTATAGATGAGAATTGGCGGGAATATTTGTGCTATAGTGCATTATAAACAAAATGAAGCTTTTTTATTATTTATGGTAAATATTGTCTATTTATCTGTTTTTATGTATTATTACGATATTATGTACTTATTAGAAGATTACCATCCATTGACAAGGACGCACACGGTCGGATAAGGGCTTGTCGATCGATGGTACGGATGGTACAAGGGTAATAGTCTTTTGAGTTCTACTGGAATGACATAGCATAAAAGGAGTAAAATAATGAATACAAAAAATCAAGGGTTGGCAGTAAGAAAATACAATGAAGCAGGAGAAAGATGTAAAGTAATAAACTGGTTTATGCTGCTTGGAACAACGATATTATATCTTGTATACGCAGGAGTATTGGTCAACGGCTACCTGACACAGTCTGTCAGCCTTGCAGTTGCTGCCATCATAATTCTTTTCAGTTTCATTGCACTGGTAATTAATTGGGTTGTGTTTAAGAAAAAACCAACGAGCAGTAAATTGGGTTGGGGAAGCCTGACCAGTTATTTGATCATTTATTCTTTTTATTTGATTGCCGAGGGAGGAACCTTTGTAAGAATAAGCGCGATCCCTGTCCTGTGTGCCGCAATTTTATTTTATGACAGAAAGCTTTCAAAAATATTCTGCCTGTTGGCGGCGGCCGTCAATATTATATATACGGCGACAATGGCATTTCTGAAGGCGGATACTATGTCCTTAAATTATCTTGAATTGCTTATTATTTTATTAACACTCAACACGATTTATAAATGTACTGATATCGGACACCGGTTTTCCTTTGATTCACTTCACGCGGTAAAGGATCAGCAGGAGCTGCAAGAGTCAATGCTTCAGGATGTTCTGGATATTGCGAGGATCGTACAGGAGGGAACGACGCAGAGCAATCAACTGGTACACAGCCTGAGCGAGTCGACAGAAATTGTTAATACTGCCATTGGTGAAATATCAACGACAACACAGGTCAATGCAAATAATATCCAGGAACAAAATATTATGACCCAGTCCATTCAGCAATCTATTAATCAGACGGTGGAGCGTTCGGATCAGATGGTAGCCGTTTCCAATAATTCTACAAAGTCTGTTGTGGAGGGGTTGCAGATTATGACCGATTTGAAAGCGCAGTCCTCTTATATCGCATCAACAAACGGACTGGTGGTTGATTCCATGAAGAAGCTTCAGGAAAAGACAAAAGAGGTTCATGATATTGCAAATATTATCTTTAATATTTCAAGCCAGACTAATTTGTTAGCCTTAAATGCTTCCATTGAGAGCGCAAGGGCAGGAGATGCGGGAAAGGGCTTTGCAGTTGTTGCGGATGAGATCAGGCAGTTGGCAGAACAGACCAGAAAATCAACCGAGAACATCAGCGCAATCATTGATGAGCTGAATCAAAATGCACAGGAAGTATCCGTGAATGTGCAGGAATCCATTAAATCAACGGATAATCAAGGAAATCTCATTTCTACGGCTTCCCAGAGCTTTGAAAAAATCAATGATAATGTAGAAACTTTAACGGAACATATTTCAGATATCGACCACATGCTTACGGAGCTTGCAAAAGCAAATAACCACATTGTTGACAGTATCAGCCAATTATCTGCTACTACAGAAGAAATTATGGCAAGCTCTGAAGAAGCTGCGGCAATCAGCGAGAAGAACTTCCAGAATGCGGAAAGTACAAAGGAATTCTTGAATGAAGTAATCAAAACGACAAATCGTTTTGACAAGTATTTGGAGGGCAGGGAGTAATTTATGATAGAGGGCATATCAAAAGGCAAGTAGCCTTTGATATGCCATTTTCAGCTATTTCCATTCCGTGCTCGTGTTCAACTCATTGTAGCGGTCGATGAGAAAAGATAGACGAAGAAGGAATACCGTATTAACATCCGTGAAATCCAGTTGACATAATTCAGTAATCCGGTTCAGACGGTAGACAAGGGTATTCCGGTGGATATAGAGACTTTCAGAAGTAAATTTGATGTTACAGCCCTTATCTATAAAAACGCACAGGGTCTTATAAAGCTCCGAGCTGTTCTTATGGTCGTATAAGCGGAGGCTGGATAAAGCAGGGTGGCAGTAAGAGCCTAACTGATTGGGATTTTTTATCTCTGAAAACAAATGAAATATCTGGTAATCCTGATAGCGGCACAGCGTCTCTTCTGCCCTCAGCTTCTGCCCCAGTTCATAGGCGGTATATGCCTGTTCAAAATAGGTCACAAAATTTTCGATGCTGCTGAAAGAATTGCTGATTCCTATCCGGATGTGTTCATTTTGACAAAGCACCTTTAAAAGTTCCAATAACTCAGATTCGCCTTCTTCTTCTTTTTTTAGAGGAATTACGGCAACGATCCCTTTTTTATGAAAAGTGGCATGGGTACCGGGAATCAGGAATCTTAACCTTTTACATATAAAGTTATCCAAATATTGTGCGCCCATATATCTGGTGAGACGGATGAACAGAACCTGCATTTTGGAAGGAAAATGCAGCTTGGTCAGCTTTGGCGTGATTTCTTTGGAGGGAGTTCCGATGAGCATATCATATAACAGCTCATTATAGAGAGTATTTCCTTCGAATAAGCCGGGACTATAATAAGCTATTGTATAGCTGATCACACGGCTTATGGTGCCAAGCATCTCAAAGTGTATGGGAAGAAATTGTTTTTCGCCTTCGATTGTCAATAGAAATCCAATCTGTGTCTGATTGTGGAAAACCTTGCTGGTCAGCTTCCGGTAAGGAGACTGGGGACAGGTTACTTCTACCGCATCCGTTGTCAAGGAAGTATTTTTAGTAGATTTTAATTCCTTTACTCCGCTTATAAATTCATAGGAGCAATAGCCCTGCGTTATATTTTCCGTCCAAAGAGGGTCAAGAACAGGCACCGTTGCGGAACATGCGATGATCTTAAAGTTCATATCACAGAAAATCAGGGAATTACCGAGTCTTATGGAGGCAGCGTCAATAACAGCTTCAATGCTGTGGGTCTTATCTGCAAGCTCTGTAAGTTCCTCGAAAATGCCTTTGCTGCTGGTGGTTTCAATCAGGGCCCTTGTATCATTGAATATGGTGAACAGATTATCCTCGTCTACCAGAAGCAGATTGCATCCGGAGAAGGAAGTGAGTGGATAAGAGGAACCGGTTTTGGCCAATATACAAAGGTTTGGTTGAAGAGCAAGGTCTTTTAATTGTCTATCATAACCAAAGTAAAGTGTATTCCTTGAAGCAGTGTCGTGCTTATTATCAAGGAAGGCAACATCCTGTATTTTCAGGTCCTCTCCCTGAGATAAAATAGTGATCGGATACTCTTTCGAGATTCTTTCTGTCAAATGCGTAAATGTCATAAAATTCCCCTTTTCAATGATGTCCACATTTGTATTACCACTTTACTATAGTGCATCATAAACAAATTGTCAAATTCTTATCATTTATCATACACGTTGTCAAAAAATGTGCTTTCAAGTATTCTTAGGACAACTGGAGACTGCAGTATTTCTTAGTAAATAAGGAGGTAGCAAATGTATCATAAAATATTTGAAGAAGGAAGTATTGGGAAGATAACCATGAAGAACCGTCTGGTCATGTCGCCAATGGGGTGCGGGCTTGCCAATCTGGACGGAACTCCCTCTGAGGATATGATTGCTTTTTATGAAGCGAGAGCTGTTGGAGGGGCAGGTCTTATCATACCGGAAATCACACGAGTCAATGATGTGCACGGAGCGGGTCTTATGAGACAGCTTTCCGTTACGAAGGATAAGCACATCGAGCCGCTTTCCAGGCTGGCCGAGGCGATTCACAAGCATGGAAGCAGAATATTTATTCAGCTGCATCATCCGGGAAGAGAAACGGTATCCGCACTTCTTGGTGGACAGCCGGTGGTCGCGCCTTCGGCTATACCCTGTAAATTGGTCAGACAGGAAACGAGGGCCCTTGCCACGGAGGAAATAAAAGAATTAATAAAGCAGTTTATTGAGGCCGCAGTAAGAGTGCAGAAAGCCGGCTGTGACGGCGTGGAGCTGCATGCGGCACACGGGTATCTGCTTCACCAGTTTTTATCTCCCTATACAAACAAAAGAGAGGATGAATACGGAGGAAGCTTTGAAAACCGACTTAGAATAGTAACGGAGATCATCACGGGAATCCATAAGGTCTGCGGGCCCGATTTCCCGGTGGGAGTTCGTCTGAGTGTAGAGGAATTTCTTGATAAAACAGGAGTGACGGAGGAGTATATCCATGTTCAGGACGGTGTGAAAATTGCCATGGCACTGGAACGGGTGGGAATGGATTTCATTGATGTAAGCTGCGGTCTGTACGAAACGGGAATGACCTGTGTTGAACCGATCTCCTTTCCTCAGGGATGGAGAAAGGATTTGCTTTTGGCAGTAAAAAATCATGTGACGGTTCCCGTAATAGGCGTATCTGTTATCCGTGATCCTGAAATTGCCGAAGATTTTCTTGAAAAAAAAGTAGTGGACTTTGTCTCCATGGGCCGTACATGGAATGCGGATCCTGAATGGGGGAGAAAGGTACAGGAGGGAAGAGAAAAGGAGCTTCGAAAGTGTATCTCCTGCCTTCGATGCTTTGAAAGCCTGAATGAATACAACGGAGCAGGCCTTCCGCCGGAATGTGCGTTAAATCCCGCCTATGGAAGGGAGAAAAAATACGGAGATATGATTCGCGATACGGAGGGGCATAAGGCAGTGGTGGTAGGTGCAGGACCTGCCGGGATGTGTGCCGCACAAACACTCGCGCTTCGCGGTGTAAAGGTAATTTTAATGGATCGTCAGGGGGAGCTTGGAGGAACCGTGAATCTGGCAAAGAAGCCTCCTCTTAAGGAACGTATGCAGTGGATTGCAGAATATTATAATAACGAATTCAAAAGGCTTGGCGTAGAGGTAAAGCTAAGTACGGAGGCAACGGCAGATATGGTAATGGAAGAGAAGCCGGATGCAGTGATTCTTGCCACCGGCTCCGTTTCGGTAATACCTGAAAAAATTCCCGGGATAAATGGTAATAACGTATATACAGTTGAAGCTGTATTGTCCGGCGAAGCAGCCCTCACCGGCAAAAACATAGCAGTGGTAGGGGCCGGACTGACTGGACTTGAAACAGCAGAATACCTGCTGGAAGGGAAAAATAAGGTCACTGTCATTGATGTACTCGATAAGCCGGCTCCAAATGCGAATCATACCAATGTAGCCGATGTCTGCGGACGGCTGGCGAAATCAGGAGTTACCTATATGCTTGGACATTCCTTGAAAGAAGTGTGTGAAGATGGCATTATACTGGAAACAGTACAAAATAAGGAAGAGGTAAAGCTTTCTGCCGATGCGGTGGTACTTTCTCTGGGATTTCGGCCGGACAGGACATTGGTTTCTGAACTGGAGGAAAAAGGCGTAGAGGTAAAGATAGTGGGAAGTGCCGTGAAGGACGGAAATATTGCGCCGGCTGTCCGTACAGGCTATGAAGCGGGAAGAGAGCTGTTTACCGACAAAAGCAAGAATCCAAGCTTCAAGATCCCTGCAGCTGACATATCAAATTTCGGGAAAATATCCCTGATGGACAATCAAGAAGGACTTTATATCAGCTATCTTACGGATCCGGCTGCCATTGCAAGAATACTTCCTCCTCCGCTAAGGCCTTTTTCCCTTCCGGTTGTTACCCTGTCGGTCTGCCATGTGAACAATCCTACCTTTGCAGATGACTATTATGAAGCGATTCTGGGTGTTTACGCAACCTATGGCAAATCTCTGGGCCTTTATACGATGGGACTTGTTCTCGGAGGTCCCGGTGCGGAAATGGCAGTCCAGTGCGGACGTGATAATGGAAGTATTCCAAAGAAAATGGGAGCGGAATTTATCATTCGAAGAAATGGGGACACGGTTAATGCGGGAGTCAGCAGAAGAGGAACACAGCTGGTAGATGTGACGATGAAGCTGGGAGAATACAACAGCCCGCTGACGGCTCAGCTTTATCAGTTTCCTGCGGCAGGAAAGCAGACCTTCGGAGGCGGTTTTTACTTTCATTTCGACCGCATGCCGGATGAAAACGGAGTATCGCACTTTAAAAGCGGGGCATTGCTCATGAACCAATGTGAATACAATTATCAGTCATGGGAGCCCGGCACTGTTTCAATGAATATAAAATCGAGCGTGGATGATCCGTGGGGAGAACTGCCTATCAGTACTATCATTGGAGGCGCTTATTCGAAGAACAGCCTGCTTGTACATAAGCTGAATCTGGTAGAAAATCTGGATTCAGATGAGATTATTCCGTATTTACTGACAGGACGTTACGACCGTACTGCTTTTATGGAAACCGGGCGTATTTGATTTTGCGGCTAGGGGTACTTAATAACTTATAATAAAAGAAAGAGAGGATGTATGCAGATGGAAAATTTTTTTGATTTAACGGGGAAAGTAGCAGTTATAACAGGAGCAAGCTCAGGACTTGGAGCAGATGCTGCATTTGCTTATGCAAAGGCAGGAGCGGATGTAGCTTTATTGGCAAGACGTGTGGAAAAGCTCAATGAGGTAAAAGCTGAAATTGAAAAGACAGGAAGAAAGGTTGCGGCAGTCGGCTGTGACGTGAGAGATGAGGAAAGTGTTAAAACAGCAATCGACACTGTGCTAAAGACCTTGGGGCATATTGATATCTTACTGAATAATGCAGGTGTAGCCGTGCGGGGCGGTGTTGACAGCATGACGGTGGAAGAATGGGACAAGTCCTTTGATACCAACGTAAAGGGGATATTTCTGACAAGTAAGTATGTGATTCCTCAAATGAAGGAAAGGGGCTATGGCAAGGTCGTTAATATTGCATCGGTCAATGCCGTCGTTGCGGATAAATTTGATGTATTCATCAGACATTCCTATAACTCATCAAAGGCAGCGGTAGTCGGCCTGACAAGAGGTATGGCAGCTTCCTATGCAAGATATGGAATCACGGTAAATGCCATAGGCCCGGCTCTTTTTGAAAGTGAGATGACCAGCTCAACGTTATTTAAGTCAGAGGAATTCCTGACAAAATACAATACGATGAATCCTGCCGGGCGTCCGGGTAACAAAGGGGAATTAAACGGTACGGTGCTTTATCTTTCCAGTGATACTTCCAGCTATGTGCAGGGACAGTTTATTATTGTAGACGGCGGAGGAGCTTTAGTATAGGGAAAATTTAAGACAGAGGGAGGCATACCGTAAAGGTAGCTCCTCCCCCCGGCGTATCGGTAATCCGGATAGAGCCGTTATGAGCCTGAACGATTTCAGAGGCGATACATAGACCTAACCCGAAGTGCCCTTTGGCGCTTCGGGATTTTTCACTTCGATAAAAGCGATGAAAAATCTTCTCTTTCTCATCGTTAGGAATACCGATTCCTGTATCGCTGACGATAATAAGAAAATGCTTTTTTCTCTGTTGCAGAGAGAGGCTTACGCTTCCTCCTGCGGGAGTATAGCTTACCGCATTGTGCAAAAGGATTGCGGCAACTTGTTCGATGCGGGCCTTATCACAGCGGCAAGAAGGCAGGGAGGTATCCGGCAGATGAACGGTAAGAGCCAGATTTCTTTCTTTTGCCATAGGTTCAAAGGCTTCGTAGGAATTAAGCAGAAGTGTATCCAGCTCTGTACTTTCTTTTTCGATGGAAAAGCTGTGGTTGTCGGACCGTGATAAGTCAAGCATGTCTTCGATTAAAGCTGACATCCGCTGGGATTCAGATTCCATTATATTGAGAAAAGTCTCCCTTTTATTTTCGGGCGCTTGTTTAAAGCTTTCCAGACAAGAGAGGATAACTGCCAGAGGAGTGCGCAGTTCGTGGGAGGCAGAGGCTACAAACTGAACCTGATTTTTCCTGTTTTCTTCTATGGGTCTCAGCAGTAATTTGGTAAAAGCATAAGAAAGTATCCACAGAATAATGAGAACGAAGGAAATGATCCCCAGAAAAAGAAGACGCTGGTTAAAAAGCTGCTCTTTCATTGGTGCCAGAGATGAAAGTACCAGCATTTGCAGCATGTTTTTTCCTTTTTCCAAAGTGATGACCGAAGCGAAATAGTCTTCTCCGTTTACGGATGAAAAGGTAAATTCTAAATGAATGGAGTGATAGAGAGCAGGTTCTACGAGTTCTACAGAAAAGGTATTCTCATAATAGGCAAAAGCTTCTGTATACAATTCCTCCACATCCGTATGTGCGCAACGGCTGTTAAATAAAAAGGGAATGCCGTTGTCCATTAAAAAAATCATATATTTACCATTATCTTCTAATTTGGACAGCCATTCATGCTTAATAACAGACTGCTGCTCTAAATTGGCAGTTACGGTATTAATATTATTTCGAAAGGAAAGAAACTGGGTATCTTTTAAGTTATTTTCAGATATGTATAGGTAGCCCAGCGTCATGATCACCAATATTAAGGTTGTAATGCCGCCGCACATGAGCGTCAGGCGAAACTGTACTTTTTTAAACATATGCTGTTCCTTCCTTCAGACAGTAGCCTATTCCCCGAATCGTCTTGATTTGGAGCCTGCTTCCGATCGTCATAAGCCGTCTGCGTAAAAAATGGATATAATTATCCAGATTCCCGTCTTCCACATCGCTATCCGGGCCCCATACCTTTAGTAACAGCGTATTTCTGGAAAGAGTCTGCCCTTGATTTCGTAAAAAGACTTCCAGCAAAGTGCCTTCTCTTTTGGAAAGGGAACAGTTTCCCTTTGGACCGGTCAAAATATTTTCTTCAGTAGAGTAAGTAATATCGGACAAAATAAATTTATTATCATTAGCAAGGATAGGAGAGCGTCTCGTTACGCAGTAAATCCTGGCCAGAAGCTCTTCAAAGGCGAAGGGCTTGACCAAATAATCATCCGCGCCCATATTCAATCCCTCTACCTTGTCGGGCAGTGCTCCAAGAGCGGTTATTAGTATTACCGGAATGGTAATGCCTTCTCTGCGCAAGTCCTGCAGAATCTCGGTGCCTTCCATAGTGGGAAGCATACGGTCAAGCAGGATGACATCATGAATATTCTCTTTAGCCAGAAATAGTGCTTCTTCCCCGTCAAAACAGGAATCTACCATAAAACCTTGAACATTTAGCTGATAGGAAAGTGTATGGTTTAAGTTTGTATCGTCTTCGGCAAGTAAAATTCTCATATTGATATGACCTCTTAATTAGGATGCAAATACTATTACCATAGTACCATAGAAATCTTTAAATATTCTCTAAAATTTATATTCCCATATGAGGAAAGCCTGAATCTAAATAATTTTATCCTTAGAGATACTTTAGAGAATGCTCTGTTATGATGAGTATACCGATTGATTATAAATGAAGAAGGAGAAATAGCAATGAAAAAGAAGATTCTTATGATAGGGCTGATGGCCGCAGCGCTTTGTCTGACTGCGGGCTGCCAAGGTAAGCAGGAAGAAGCTGCACCTCTTGAAGCGGAAATCGTAGAAGATGAAGTGCCGGTGAAAACAGAAGATAATGGAACGCAGGATAGTAAAACAGAAGATATTAATGCAGATACAGAAGAAGATATACCTGAAAAAGAAGATACAGAAGCAGAAGATACAGATACAAAAGCAAAAGATATAGATACGGAAGCGAAAACGCTGGAGAATAACACGGAAAACAATTCCGGCAGTCAAAGTGTGAAGGCAGAACTAAGCGGTATGGTAAAAAGTGTTGGAGATAGTAAGGTAACGGTCGGTCAGATATTTACCATGGATATGGGAGATGGTGGCCTGGTTGCCGTGTCGTCTGTTTCTGAGGATGGAGATGAAAATATATTGAGTATATATTTTAATGACGGCGCGCAGTATGAATTTAATATAATCAGAGATGGGGGAGGGAATGTAGAAAGCAGAGAAGGAGCTTTTGAGGACATTAAAACGGGCATGATTTTGCATATGACAGGCAATTGGGACGGAAATGATTTCTATGCGGATTATATATCCATCAATGAAGTGAAATAAGAAAAGCTGGAATAATAGGGAGAATAGTAATGAAAAAGAATTCTTTGATAAAAAGGCTGATGAGTATGTTTCTGGTTGGAACAATGACCATTTTGGCTACGGGCTGCCAAAGTACGGCGGAAACGAACAGCAGCAATAATACCGGTCAGGAGAAGGTAATAGATAATGACGCACCAGCCACCGGAGAAGGCAGCACCGGGATGGGGCGGTACGTAGAAAATGTGACAGATTTGTCAGAATATTGCGAACGGTCGGACAGCATCGAAAAAATGTCCGACGGAAAGCTCATCATTGCAGATTATTATATGGGACAGATTGTATCCGAAGATAACGGTCTTACATGGAACCCCAAAGAGGCAGACTGGTTTAGCGTACTGGATGCTAGGGACACTTATATCATGGATATTGCAATAGGTAAAGATGGGACTACCGGCGTTATTTATCATGATGGTGATTCAGAAGAAAAAGAAGAACAGGAGTCGGAAGATAAGGAATTTGAACTCAATCCTGTATGTATGATAATAAAGCCGGACAAAACTCAGATGGAAGCACAGTTTTCTTTAACGGAAGATGAGAAGTATCCATATGGTATATGGGTCAGTGATTCCGGCAGAGTTTTTGTAACCACCCTGGGCGACACTATTTATGAGGTGAAGGAGGATGGAAGCAGTGAAAAATTTCTTACGGTGGACGGACGGCCTGAGATGATAAGGATTCAAGATAATCTTATGCTGATAGACGGCAACTCATTTGAAAATGGGATATTGATTTATGATATGGACAAAGAAGAATATATGGAGGATGAGGTTCTAAGCGATTTTATTATGGAGAATTATCCGGAAAGGGGAGTAAATGGGTCTGGTACATATGACTTTTACTTTTTCACCGGAGAAGAAGGGGTTCTGTACATGGCGGGGAAACAAGGGCTGCACCGGCATGTACTTGGGGGAAGTGCCATAGAGCAGGTCATTGACGGAAGTCTGTCCAGCTTCAGCAATCCTGCCAACGGCTTAATTGGTATGGTCGCGCTGGAAAATAACGAATTTCTAACTCTGTTTTCAGGCGGTAAGCTGGTACATTATGTTTACAATTCGGAGATACCTTCCGTGCCCAGTGAAAAGCTAACGGTTTACAGTTTAAAGGAAAGTGACACTATGCGTCAGGCAATTTCCATATATCAGACAAATAACCCGGATGTTTTCATTGAGTATGAGGTTGGGATAGATGATAATAACTCCGTTACAAGAGAAGATGCCTTAAAGAAGCTGAATACGCAGATTATGGCGGGAGAAGGTCCGGATTTATTTGTAATGGATAATATGCCGGTGGATTCCTATATCGAAAAAGGTATGCTGCTTGATTTAAGCTTTTGTCTGGAGGGCATGACAGGGGATGCGCAGTTGTTTACCAATATTGTGGACGCATTTAAGAAGAACGGCGGGATTTATACCATTCCTTGTGAGGTACAGCTTCCACTGGTATTGGGGAAGGAGAAATATGTAACAGAGATAAATAATATGGAAAGCCTTGCTGCCGCAATGGAAGCGCTCCGTAGGGACAATCCGGATGGCGGTCTGTTGGATATCTATTCGGAGAGCGCATGGATACGGCTTTTATCCATGGTTTCAGCGCCTGCATGGAAAACGGAGAGCGGAGCGTTAGAGGAAGTTGCTGTTTCAGAATTTTTGAAGGGAGCAAAGAAAATGTATGACACCCAGATGGAAGGTGCATTGGAGAAAGACATTGATCGATACAACAGTGTAGATGATTATTATATGACGGAATACGGAACGACCAGAGCAGAGGGGGATTATTTCGGCATTACGGATGAAATGAGCTACATAGGAGGAAGTACCCGTATCGTACTCGGAACTTTATCCAATTCCTACAGCTATGCATCACTCAATTCCGTGCATCGGGTGAATGGCTTTGAGGATAGTGTGCTTCTTCCGTTAAGCGGGCAGAGTACGGACGTGTTCATTCCCAAAACGCTCGTAGGAATCAGTGCGGCCTCTGCCAATACGGAAATGGCACAGGAGCTGCTTAAAGTCCTTTTAGGAAAGGAAAACCAGTCATCTCTGTTTAAAGGGCTTGCGGTAAATAAAGCGGCTTTCGAGGAAAGCTTTGTACCGAATGAAGAATATCTGGAAGAAGACGGGTTATACGGTTCACTCGCAATGTCCGACGAAGATGGGATGATGGTTTCTATGGATGTTTACTGGGTGGATGAAGAACAGCTTCAAAAGCTGAGAGACTGGATGGCTAATGCCGATACTCCCTATGTGAAGGATAGTGTGCTGGAGGATGCGGTGTGTGAGGAAGGAGTCAATTACATACAGGGAAGCAAGAGTCTGGAGGAAGCGGTAAGCGCCATTGTGGAAAAGGTGGCTATTTACATGGCAGAATAAAGCTGCCGGACAGGATTTCGTATCCGGAGAGGATAATTCTTAGAGAATAACTGGAGGAAGCGGTGAAGGAATATAGAACCTACAAAAGGGCGGTCAGGGAGCGGAGGGCTTTCCTCCGGTTCCTGGTATTTAGCCTGTCGGGTGTGCTTCTGTTTGTCATACTGCCCTTTTTCGATGTATTCGGAAGGTCATTTACGACGGCGGTCACCGGCCAATTTAACGGTATTGAAAATTATAAGACCATTTTTGGTAATCGGGCATTTTTGCTGGCGGTAAAAAACACATTACGTTTTACGGGAGTTTGCATCCCGCTGCTCACAATAATTGGGCTTCTTATCGCAGTGCCCCTTTCCCGGCTAAAGGAAGCCGGAATCGTAAAGTCTTTATATCTGTTTCCGCTCGCTATGCCTACGGCAGCAGTGGTCATCGTTTGGAAGCTGTTTTTTTATAAGCAGGGGTTCCTGAATTTATACTTAAGCCGCCTGGGAGAATGGACAGGGCTTTGGGGAGAGGTTCATACGGATTATATTGGAGGCGGAGCGGCTTTCTGGGTATTGGTATTTAGTTATATCTGGAAAAATACGGGATACACAGTAATTTTGTGGCTGGCCGGATTACTGGGGATACCCAACGCGCTCTTAGAGGCTGCCGAAGTAGATGGAGCCAACGGCTTGCAGTGTTTTATTCATATTGTTCTACCGAATCTTAAAGGAAGCGTTTATACGATAGTAATTCTTTCCTTTTTAAACTCCTTTAAGATTTACAGAGAGGCCTATCTGGTAGCAGGCGCCTATCCGGCACAGGATATTTATTTGCTCCAGCATCTGTTGGGTAACTGGTTCGTAAATATGGAATTTGATAAAATGGCAGCGGCGGCGGTATGTGTAGGGGGCTTTCTGTTCCTGGTAATTATGCTGTTACAATATTTTTGGGACAAAAAGGAGTGAAAAAAGTATGAGAGAGGCACGAAGGATAAAAGGAATGGCAATAAGGGCAGTGACGACAGTGATACTTCTTTTGCCGGGCATTTTTGTATGCATTCCTATCCTTTTATTGGTAACAGGATCAGTTATGGGAAGTAATGAATTAAAGGATTATCTTTCGCCGGTTCTTTCGAATGGTACCGGGTTTATCTCATGGAAGATTATTCCTGACTATCCGACTTTTTCAAATTACGCAAAACTGCTGTTTTTTACACCGCAGTTTTTTGTATTGTTCTGGAACTCTATGAAATTGGTAACATTAATTTTAGCAGGCCAGCTGCTGGTGGGAGTGCCTGCTGCATGGGCATTTGCCGTGTACAGGATAAAGGGCAGCAAGATGCTTTTTGCTCTTTATATCGTGCTGATGCTTCTGCCTTTTCAGGTAACAATGCTGTCCAGCTATCTTGTGATGAACAGTTTTTCTCTTTTGGACACTCATATGGCAGTGATTTTGCCGGCAGTTTTTAATACATTTCCTATTTTTCTTACCTATGGAGGTTTTCGGACAATTCCAATAGAACTGTTAGAGGCAGCAAGAATGGACGGAGCAAGAGAAGAATACATTTTTTGGAAAATAGGTCTTCCGTTGGGAAAAGGCGGTATGCTTTCGGCCATGGTGTTAGGTTTTTTGGAGTATTGGAATATGATGGAACAGCCTATGGCTTTCCTGGAGGATAAGTCGCTTTGGCCGTTGTCGCTTTATTTGCCTGAAATTACGTGGGACCAAGCGGGGTATGCATTCTTCGCTTCCTTATTGATGCTGCTGCCGTCGGTATTCGTATTTATGACAGGTCAGGATTATCTGGAACAAGGCATCATTTATTCGGGGTTAAAAGCGTAGGGAATATTTGGATAGAGGTAGATGAAATATGTATGAAAAGAAAAGTCCGGTAAATTTGGCAGATACAAATTTACAAACCGGCAATTACAAAAAAAGAGTGATTGCTTTTGCCATATTTTTAATATTTATGTGGTTGTGTACCATAATATCCAAAAGTGTCTATGTGTCAGGTCTGCCGGTGGTGCAGACCGATACGCCTGAAAAGAAGTATGTGGAGCATATTGTGGAGGCGGAAGGTATTACAGTAGAAGGCGGCAGGCAGGCGGTAACAGTAATTGAGGGATTGCGGATAGAGAATATTTTTGTACAAAGGGGAGACCGGATAGAAGAGGGAATGCCACTGTTTCAGGTAGATACTGAGGATTTGGAGAGAATAATAAAAGAAAAAGAAACGGCAATAACCAAATTAAACTACCAGATTTCCGATTTACAGGCTAATCAAGCCCTGCAGGAGCAGAAACGCCAATTAGAAGAACAGAGGGCAAGAGAGGACTACGTATCTGCGGACAGTAAAACCGGTACGGCAGTAGAGCGGGCAGAGGGGGATAAGAGCAAAGCCGACGGCAGCCTGCAAAATCATTTGGAGAATCCTGTGAGTGTTACCTCCAACGAAGATAGGCAAAAGGCGTGGGATGCATATAACGCATGGCTGAACAAGGAATATGAATTGCTCGATAAGATCACTGTGCAGGAAAGAATCGTAACGGATATGGAATCCACGGAAGGAACAAAAACTGAGGAAGAAAAGACAGCGCTTGAAGAGGCAAAAACGCAGTTGAATAACTTGAAGGATGAGCTTACAGTTCACGAAAGAAATAAGGTGGCGGAGCCCAATTTCAGCGATGAGGACAATGCCTATGAGAACTGGAAGAATCAGACCGAAAATCTTCAGGAAACGGCAGACGATGCGGGGGATGCCAGAGAGGATGCCTATGTAGATAGAAACAACGCATTAAAGCAGGAAGAAAGAGGAGTGGAGGATACCCTCTTACCGGAACAGTCGGATTCCACATTGTCCATTAATCGGCTGGAGCTGGCAGCCTTGCAGGAAGATCTTGATGGATATAAGCAGATTATGAAGCAGGGAGGAACGATTACCGCTCAGACAAGCGGATTTATTACGGATATTCCTATTATGGTGGGAGGCAGGACACCGGATACGGCAGCTCTTTTGCTCACGGATGATACGATTCCCTGCCGATTCAAAGTAACCTTGGAAAAGGAACAGAAAAAGTATGTGAATCTGGGGGATGAGGCAGTGGCCAAGCTTGGAGGTAAGAACAGTTTAGAAGTGACGGTGGATTATCTTGAGGAAAGTGATACCAGTCCGGGGAGCTATGATGTATATATGAATCTGCCCGATAAAGCGGCAAGTCCGGGAGCTTCCGGAACCATGAGCGTAAGCGTGCAGGGGGAGCTCCATGGGTTGTGTATTCCGGTAGAAGCTTTATATAAGGAAGAGGAAAGATATTATGTATTTGAGATAAAGGAAAAGGAGGGAATTCTGGGAGCAGAGTTGTATGCGGAAAAGGTGAGCGTAAAAGTAACGGATCAGAATGATAGATTCGCGGCACTGGAGGAGGGGACGATTAATAAAGATAGTAAGGTGATAGTTTCAGCCACGGAGGAATTAAAGGGAGGAGAAATTATCAGGTATTAATGTTCACAGTTTGGACACAATTTACAAACAATACTTAAATAAAAGGCAGATATAATTGTGGTTATAAAAAACATTCATTTTTATGAGGAGCAGTCCATAAATGAGAGGAAGGAATCGAAAGAGGAAATTTGACTTTTCAGAATTGAAAATATTAAAAGTACCGGAGGTACTGCATGTATTGAAAAGGCTGAAAATACCAAGTTTA
>JAEWPN010000080.1 GCA_023399455.1 Bacillota bacterium | reverse complement strand
ATTATGGGAACATTCTCCCGTGCAATAATTACATTTCATCGTAGAACCTCCTTGTAACTGTTATTGAGTTTATTATATAGTCTGGCTTCCCGATAAACAACCTTCCATTTGAAATAACAGGAGTATTCCATTTTTTTAAAAATACGAAAGGCAAAGATTTATTAAAAAGTAGTTGCACTATATATCAATATGATATATAGTATATATATCAAACCGATATATGGAGGACTTTTATGAAGCGGCAGAATATTAGAAAACTATGTATTATAATATCCTTGCTTTTGTTCCCTGTGACCCTGTATTATTTTTCTCCGGCGATTATTATCAATGCCGGACTGAATGGAATCATTAACGGAAGCTTTATTGTGTTCCTGCTGATGTTTTTACTTTCTGTTCCTTTCGGAAGAATTTTCTGTGCCTATGCCTGTCCCGCAGGCGGGCTTCAGGAATGTGCCTTTATGATCAATGACAGAATTCCGAAACAAGGCATTAGGAATTATATTAAATATATCATCTGGTTTCTATGGATCGGAGCAGTTGTTTTCTGCTATTTTTATAAAGGGGAAATTGCCGGAGTAGATTTTTTCTTCCTGACAGATCATGGAATTTCCGTAGCGAACATTTATACATACATCATTTATTACGGAATTATATTGTTAATCTTCATTCCATCTATTCTGGGAGGAAAAAGAGTATTCTGTCATTATTTCTGCTGGATGGCTCCGTTCATGGTGCTTGGAACGAAACTGCGCCGCTTGCTGCGTTTACCGGGCCTTTATGTGTCGGCTCATAAAGAAGAATGTATTTCATGCGGAAAGTGTGATCGGAACTGTCCCATGGGATTAGAGGTAAAAGAGATGGCAAAAGCGGGAGAAATAACGAGCATGGAATGTATCCAGTGCGGAGCATGCATTAATGTATGTCCGCAAAATGTATTATATTATAGAATGAAACCTTCAAATATAAGCAAAAGCAAAAGTGAGTGAAGAAGAAAATGGCATCGGAGAAAAAATTAGATTGCGTAATTTTAGGATTGCTTAGCCACGAAGAGTTGACCGGCTACGAAATAAAAAAGAGAATGGATACTTCGCTTAAATATTTTTGGGGTGCAAGCTATGGAAGCATATACCCGACCTTGAGCGGTCTGGTAGAGCGTGGACTCGCCACGAAGCGAGAGGATGGAGAAAGCAGCCGGGGGAAGCTGATTTATACTATTACGGACGCAGGACGCGCTTACCTGGGGGAATGGCTAACCCTTCCAGTTGAAAAGGACGAGCTTCGTTATGAGACGCTGCTTAAGCTTTTTTTCGGAAGCGAAGCAGGGGCGGAGCAGACGCTGAGTCATATCGAAGCGTTCAGAGAAAAAATCGAGCAGGAACTTCCGTATCTTATGGCCTCGGAGGAAATACTGGAAAAGGTGAAGGATATGGAGGCGGCCCACGAATATTATCTTCTTACCGTCAGATTCGGAATCCGGACATATCGCGCATATCTGGAATGGTGTGAGGAAGCTGAAGAAATATTAAGAACTATGGAGGCGAAGTAAAAAAATGAAGACATTAGTAGTATATTATTCAATGGGTGGGAATACAAAATTTGCTGCTGAACTGATCGCCAGGGATCTTAGCGCTGACATTATGCCCCTTGAGCCAATAAAAAACTATCCCCGCAGTACCATAGGCAAATACATCTTTTGCGGCAAAGCCGCTACCTTCGGAGAAAAACCCAAATTAAAGCCATACTTGTATGATCCGGCAGATTATGAAAGAATCATCATTGGAACTCCTGTCTGGAACAGCAGACTGGCGCCGCCTATCAATACCTTTTTAAAAAATAGTGATATGAAAAACAAAACGACGTCTGCTTTTTTCAGCAGTGCGGGCGGTGATGCGGAGAAATGCATTGCTAAGCTGAATGAGAAGTTAGGGCATATGGAGGGGACTTTGAGCTTAATCAATACGAAGAAGAACGAAGAGCTCACGAAGAAAAGAGTTAGTGAGTTTGTAGAACAAATAAATGCTTGCCGCAAGTAACGGCAAGCATTTATGGTTTTCATCATTATTTTGTTGCTCCATCCGATGGAGATGATACATGGGTCATAACAAATTTATCCACCGGCATGGTAAAGCAGATGCTGTTGCACGGAGTGCCGAGCCCTGCTTTTTGCCTTACGGCATGGATAATTTTTTCGCTCATTTCCTCATCCACCACGCTGAGAATGATTTCCTTCTCCGTATCGATGGTGATGCCTAAGATCGACTTTGGCACAGGGCCTGAACCGCGGGCATTCAGGATAGTTGCTCCGCCGGACCCTTCCTTACGCATGATTTCTGCGACTTCGTCAGCGAAGCCAACGTTTACTATAATATATAACGCTTTTTTAGGACTAGATTCTGTCACCGTTAATTCCTCCAAAATTAAAAAGTAATGTTAATGGGTACGGTAAATGCGATACCCGTGTTCGGTTTGTCAAAATGAAACTTGCTGACTAGCATACCCATTACTGTGTCAGCCTTTTTGCAAGGGAGAAGGCAGGTTATCATGACCTTGTTCTCCTCCGGCACCAGCCCGAACATATCCCGCAGATAATCCGATCTGACCGAGCCCTTTCCATACATGACGGTTATCAGCCGTCCGCCCTCTGATGACAGCGATTCAACAAGGAAATCCTTCAGCTTTCTTCCGGCTATTATAGTTAAAAATTCCAAACAAGATGAAACATCATCGTGCATCACTTCTTCTATCCTCCGTGGGGGAATCCCCATGCTTAAATTTTCTTTTCTTACGTCGTCTGCCGGTTCTTTCAGATGAAACAACGGCACCGGTAGACGTAGCTTGTAAGACGAGCGATTCCAATTCCTGAATTTCCGCAAGCTCGTTTTCTTCCATGAATTTCCGTGTTTTTCTAAGTCTTATGTCATAAATAATACCCAAAGCCTGAACAGCGATTAAAGGCGTTACGGAAATAAATGCAATAATTCCGAATCCGTTTGTCAAAATCGACTGCGCACCCGCACCTTCCAAATCTGCAACGGCCTGGGCGGCTCCGAGGGTAAGAGGCGTTAGAAATGCCGATGTTAAGGCACCGCCGGTAACACCGCCGGAATCAAAGGCCAATCCCACGAAGAGATTCGAAGTGAATTTCATCATAATGAGGGCTATGGCATAAAGCGGAATCAAAAACCAGAGTATATTTATTTGTGTTAATATTTTTACCATGGAAAATAGTGCGGCAAAACCGATACCGATAGCGAGCGTAGAACGAATCGCTATTTTCTTAATATGACCGTTGGTAATCTCTTCGAGCTGTTCGCCCAGTACCGTAACGGCAGGCTCGGAAAGTGTAATAGCGACTCCGAGTACAAAGCCCACTAAAAGCAGCAGCCATTTGAACCATCCCGGACGCGAAGCATCCAAGAATACTTCACCGATATATTTGCCAGCAAACGCAAAGCCGAAATCAATTCCCGATAAGAAAATGAGAAGGCCCACATAAGTGGAAACGGAGCCGAGCAATATTTGAATCAGTTCCTTTTTCGGAAGCTTTATCAAGAAAAACTGGAACGGTAAGTATACGATCACGATTGGAAAGAGGGCTAAGGCGACGCCGGACACATTTGACTGGATAATCGCTCCTAAGCTTTCCGCTGCACCCGGATCGTATACTCCGGCAGCCGGAAGGACTCCTCCGTTTACTGCATTTAAAATGATGCCATAGAAAAACAGCGCTAAAATAGGACCTACCGATGCAAGCCCAATGATTCCGAATGTGTCCTCGTTAGCCTTATGCTTTGACATGGTGCCGGAAACACCCAGGCCCAGTGCCAGTATGAAAGGAACGGAAATATCGCCGGTGGTTGCACCGCTTCCGTCGAAAGCTAATGCAACAAATTCTTCGGGTACAAAAAAGACGATAACAAAAATTGCAATATAGAGTATAGCAAATACAATCTTGATATTCAGGTCCTTCATGATTCGATACAAGGAAAATCCGACCAGCACACCGATGCCCGAACCCATAATCCATATGAACAGCGTCTCATCGATAATGTTCATAATCATATGCGTCTGACGGGCGAGCACTGCCAAGGCAGGTTCTGCAACCGTAGCAAGCAGACCGAACAGGAATCCGAAGAAAATGATGAAAATGGCTTTTTTCAGCTTCACAAGGGAGCTTCCCACCAGTTTGCCGATAGGCAGAATACTGATGCTCAAACCATCCAAAAACAGCGACTGTCCCAGAACAACACTCGTATAACCAACTATTAACTTGACATAATCGAATGCGTTCTCCATGGGAGCCACAAAAACACAAACGACAATGATTACTGCCGC
>JAEWPN010000246.1 GCA_023399455.1 Bacillota bacterium | reverse complement strand
TTCATCATTTCTAATTGCTAAAAGCTCCTTCTTCGTGTCCTCGTCGAAGTATGAATCATTTAACCAAAACTCAAACTCTTCCTTGTAACTCATTTCAGGTTCCTCCTGTATCTGTACTCTGATATTTAGTTTTCTATGTGATATTATCACATTGGGATTATATCACATTCTTCTCTATTTTCAAAGAAAAGTCACTGCGATCCAAGGAAAAATTGGGATTATAATAGGGATCGCCCTTTTCCAGGACCTCCTTCCACTTCTCCCGAAACCTTGCAGATTCCTCATTATAGCGCTCCGCCTTCTCGCCCTCATCATCCAAGCCTCTGGATATGGATTCAAAATGATACAGCTCCGCAAAGGGGGTAAAAACATTCAAATATCCTAATTCCCTAAGCTTTAAGCAGAAATCTACGTCGTTTAGGGATATGGCAAAGGATTCATCCAGTCCTCCCACTTTTTCAAACAATTCCTTGGAAACTAACAGACAGGCCCCCGTTACCGCAGATACATCCTGCGCATAGCAAAGCCTTCCCATGTAGCCCAGATTTTCCCTATGCTGTCCATAGTGGCTATGACCTGCCGTACGGTGAGCACCGAGCGCAAGAACCACACCGGCGTGCTGTATCGTCTTATTTTCATAGTAGAGTTTGGCACCTACGGCTCCCACATCCGCACGCTGCGCGTACATGAGCAGTTCCTCCATCCAGTTGACCGTAATCACTCGCGTGTCGTTATTGAGTAGAAGAATATACTCGCCGGCAGCTTCTTTTGCGCCAAGATTATTCACTGCAGAATAATTAAACTTTTTATCTGCATTATGCTGTATCTTTTCAGCATTTATTATCCTTACTTTCTCATTTCCTTTAAGTTTATCATAGTATTCCCATATCTCCGGCGTTTCGCTGTTGTTTTCCACCACGATGATTTCATAATTATCGTAGGTGGATTTCTCCAAAATAGAAGTGATACATCTGCTCAGATCCTCTTTGTGATCCTTGTTGGCAATAACGATGGAAATCTTAGGATTGCCGATAATCTGATAGCTGATCTTAAAAATTGTCTCAAAAGCTCTGGTGCTGGATATTTTAAAATGTTCGTAACCGTGCCCCCGCAGATGCTCCGCCACTGCTCCTTTCGCTGCATCGATAGCATATGTCTTGGCCTGAATACCTGAAGCTACGCTGCCCGCATGAGAACGCCAATAGTACATGAGCTTCGGTACATGAACCACATTCTCAGCACGGTCCGTCAGACGCAGAATCATATCGTGATCCTGACTGCCGTCATATTTGCTGCGAAACAGTTCTGTCCCCTCCAAAAGTCGTCTGTGGAACACACTGAAATGACATATATAATTGTTAGCCCGAAGATTATCTACAGCATAATCGGGCTTAAAGTGCATAGTAAGCATTTTATTGATATCATTATTTTTGAAAGTAGTCTCATCGCAGTAAATATAATCCGCATTCTGCTCATTTATGGCTCTGGTATATTCGTAAAGCACCGACGGATGCAGGATATCATCATGATCGAACAGCCCGATATACTCTCCGGTGGCCATCGCATAGCATCTATTAGTATTCCCTGAAATACCCTCATTCCTCTCCAGCTTCTTATAAACGATACGGGCCTCTCCTCCAGTATGCGCTTTGTCCCCCTCCATGTATTCCCCGCATATCTCTCCTACGTAGGAATGTTCCATGTCGGAACCGTCTGCAAGACAAAGCTCCCAGTTTTCATAGGTCTGATTTATTACGGAATCCAGCATAGCTGTAAGAAACTCCTTAGGAGTATTATATAGCGGTACCAGAATACTGAACTTTACCATTCGGGGGAAAATATTTTCTCTTTCCTTCCTTCTTCTTGCTTCATTGGGAAAGCTGGCCGTACCAAAACATTCCATGGCTTCGCGTTCTCTGCTCTTATACTTTATCTTAGCCACAAGTCCTCTCAGATTTCCGCAGTTTTTTAAACGGCCGCGCTGACGAAGAAGAAAATGCATAGCTTTGCGAAAGGGCGCGCTCGCTTTCCAAACAGGATTGCTCTTAATCCGGTTTATCTTAAAACTAAGCTCCTCATTCTTTTCCTCCAGCTCCGCAATCCGGCCCGCTAAATCAGCACATTTTATATGTTCCTTTTCATAGGCCTCTTTATAATAATTTTCATTATAATCCGTCTTTTCTTCCTGCATTCTCTGTCCTTTCCCTAATTACTATTCAGCCTGCGGCCTCATAGCAACATAACGCTTGCTCACTTAATATTCAGGTAACGGTTCGTCCATGAATAAAGCTTCTGACCGGAGCATTTATCTTTAACAAGAATCCCCAACCTGTAATTTCCCTTTTCGGCATCCTCACCCCGAAGCACTGCTCCGAAACCTGCCATTCCAACATTAACCTGATCCGGAAGATTCCTCTCCACGTCCTTTCGAAGAAGAATCTCCGGTGAGACTGTATAAAGCCCGTGTTCTCCTTCTAAAGATTCTGACCCGGTACTTATTCTCTCCAGTATAATCGCCTTTTCATAACACGCGTTATCCGAACCTGCTACAAAGGAATACCCTTGTATATAATAATCTTGCATATGATTGCCCCGTTCATACTCCGGCTCTATGCCACAGCGCCATTCCTCCACAGTTCCTGCATATTCCAGACTGATCATGACGCATGCATCCTCCCTGGCGTCCTTAAGCAGCCCGTCAGCCTTTATAACCTTCCCATAAGGCATACCCTCCTGCCAATCGTAATCTGCCCTAAGCTCAAAGCCCGAAGAAAGCATATCTCCTGCCAGATATTTATGATAAAAGGGATCTTTCCCGTAAAGCTCTCTATGCCGGGCGTAGAGTTTCCTCTTTTCTGCGAGCAGCCGCTCAAGCTTATCCCGTTCTCGATCCTGCCCTCTGCTAAGCGATTCATAGTGATATAACGTCACCTCTTGTAAAACAGCGTTATAATATCCTTTCTCATACAAGGAAAAGCATAAGTCCACATCATTAAAGGCCACTGGCAGTTCCTCAGGAAAGCAGTTCACCTCCTCGAACTTCTCCTTCGCTACGGAAAGACAAGCCCCCGTTACCGCGATGACATTTCTCATGCCACGGTTCCATCCATAATAATAACGATCGTTATCATCTTTGAATTGAAGCTTATGCACCGGCCCCAAACGCGAATTTACAATACCGCCATGCTGCACTCTATTGGAATCAGGATATAACAGCTTGACCCCGACGGCACCTGTGTAGGGCTTCATTGCCTCCGCATAGAGCCTTTCCAGCCAGCCGGATAACTTTCGTTCGTCCGCTTTCTTTACCCCCGGCACCTCTACATCATCATTGAGAAACAAGCACACTTCACCCGCTGCCGCTGTCGCTCCCTTATTGCACATAGCAGAAAAATGAAAGGGCATCTTCTCATAAATATAAGTATACTTAATGCCGAGTCCGCTTAAATAAGCATTCAAGCCCTCCCTGGTCCGCTCCTCGCTCCCATTATCCACCAAAATTATTTCATAAGGCATCCCTGCCGAATTCTTTACCGACTCTATACATCGTTTCAGAACTTTCTCATTATCCTTGGAAGGGATAATGATAGAAATAAGTTGTTTCTCTATTTTACCGGAAGTGATATCTTCATCGGAAGGAATATGTTCACTGAAACAGCAGCTTTCATCAGAAGTGCTGCTTTCATAAGGATAACTGCCCTCATTGTAAAGCAGTTCTCCTTCCCTGTTCAAAAAAGAATGGAACAGGATTTCATCGATATGTCCCACAGGAAATTCATCCGGATTTCTTTCTTGTCTCCTTTCAAAACCACCTGCCTTCTGAGCCAATAGACGGCACATATGATAAATCCACACACGGTCGTCCTCAGCCTCTTTTCCTCCGATGCCAAGTATCTCCTCCTTAGACAATTCCATTAAGGCATTAGTGCGCACCGCAAATATGGAGCCAAAATAAAAGCAGGACAGAAAAGTATCAGGAGACCAGTCAGGCTTCAGCCATGGCGTATATCTGATTCCGTCAGGACTCAGTACATCCTCATCTCCATAAGCCACGGAAATCTGCGGATGCGCAAGAAAAAAGTCATTGATTAGTTCTTCCGCCAGCACTGCACATTTTCCGCCAGACGCCTGAAACAGAACGATATCCGCCGCCTCTTTATCAGCACCGCCTGCCGTCAAATAATCCTTCACCGCCTCATACGGAACCCGCTTGATACTAAGCGTTCTTCCACCATACGCTTTCGTCTCTTCCGCAAGGCTATCCCTCAGAGCGTCTTCCCTCTTTCGAATCCACTCGTCATACGAAACGCTCTTTTCCTCGAACAACCTATCATACCGTTTACGCTGCCCCTCTATCAACTTTTCTTTTAACCACGCCTTTATTCCACCGCCCAAATTCCTCTCCTCAACTTCCAATTGCGAACTTCACAGTCTCCCAAAATTACACATAAAACTTTCTATCCCTGCCAGTTTCGCAATCGCAATCACCAAATCACCATATCTTCTTCACCGCTCCCGCCATATCCTTCGCGATTTCTTCCGGCACGCGCACAATTTCCATTTCTGCGACGATTTCATTCCTATCCATCCTATCCAAATTTCCCAGTCGGATATTTATATTAGGATCCTCCGTAGCGAACACGTAACTCCCATCCTTCAGGCTCTTTCCATTAGTGATAATATTCTTCTTGCCAGGTTCCACCGCCATTCCGTTAAAGGTCAGCTCTTTCACCCGTACGACACAATAATCCATGGCCGGATCTATACGAAGCATATTAACGTTTCCAGCCGTCTCCAACTCCAGACGAATCAGATTCTCCCCTTCATAAGCATCTCTTACGAAATAGGAATCCTCCTCACAATATCCGTTTCCCCGATCTTCATAAATCTGTATTCTTTCCTTCTCGGAAGAATCATCAAACTTATGCACCCACTTTAGCGGCTCCATGATCTTATAGCCTATGGCATCACGCATCTGTGCCATAGATTTATGTTTTCCTGTAACAAACTCCTGAAATCCCATCTCTTGCTCACGGAACTCCTCCGCTTCCCTTTCGGTAATACCAAGGGTTTCTATTATCGCATCCAAATTGAGTTTATTTCGCTTCTCATTTTCGAGAACATAGCAATACACTGCGCGGAAAGCCGTTTCCTTAGCACTGACCGGCTTACCGAAAGTCCACTCGTAATCTATGATAGTCCAAGCTCCATCCATTATCACCTTGAGGCCTGACTCATCCAAAGAAGAATCCTCTTCTGCTTTATCATTCATTTCTTCCGAAACTTCTTTCGGTGTAATCAATATATTGGAAAAAATCAAATCATAATCTGCCACCGGCATCTCCTCATGATAAGAAATTCTTTCCAGATATTCTTTAAATAACACATGGAATTTATCAATTTCATTTCTCTCCAGACATCCGTCCAGAATCTCCTCCAGCGTTAATCCTTCTACAAATTCAAACTGAGCTGATTTACCGTCCTCACATAAGCTGCACTTATTGACCCGGAGCTTACCGCCCTCAAATCTTTGCCTCAAATCGATGTATGCCGTCTCCATGCTTTTGATATGATCTATGGCTTCATTCGATAACGCATGTTTTTTTACTATCTTTTTCCCTTCTCCATCAATACATATCTCCGTACGAATCTCATACTCCGGCGAACGATCATTGGAATATTTGGCATACTTTATATCGAAATCATCTCCGATAACCGCAGCATAAGAGTTGGAAAACACAGGGAAAAGTCCATCCTTTATCACCGCATCGAAAGCCTGCTTCTCATCGAAGAGCAACATTCTGTCTCTATCAAAATTCCTATTATTCTCCGACAGCTCTCCGGGCATCGGGAGCCTCCCGTCAGAATACAAGGCAGTCATAAACTTATAGTCAGGGTAGGGATAATAAAAGGAATAGTCTTTTACCCCGCAGGCATGAAAAATATTCTCCAGTCCCTCTCTCGTAAAGGTACGCACGCCTCCGCCTTGCGCATAATCCTCAATTCCCGAAAAATAAGTCCCCAGATGGTCTTCCCTGCATCCGGCGAAATACTTAAGTCCCAGTCTGTTTTCGATAGCAATAATGATTCTCCCGTCCTTTTTTAAATGACGAAGCATCATCTTGAGCAGATCCTCATAGGGGCGGACCGTTCCGGTATAGCTCTGACCGTACTCGAATACACC
The DNA here is from genome assembly GCA_023399455.1 of Bacillota bacterium. Classification (GTDB taxonomy): domain Bacteria; phylum Bacillota; class Clostridia; order Lachnospirales; family Lachnospiraceae; genus Kineothrix; species Kineothrix sedimenti. The sequence continues at coordinate 10,035 of JAEWPN010000246.1, read as the reverse complement.
AATGAAATAGATAAAATCGAAATCATTCGGCAGCTCCGGTTCTATGTCCATAAAATTCCCCACATGTATGGTGACGTTATCGCAGTCCTGATGTCTATAGGCATTGATCATACTTCTCTTCTTAGATAAGTCGATGCAGGTAACGCTTCCCGCCTTTTTGGCAAGATTGCCCGTAATTGCACCGCAGCCGGCTCCAACCTCCAGCACTTTCGCATCCTTATCCATAGGAACCCAGTCCACAATATTTTCCCTGAGAGGGGACAAATGATAGAGAACCGGCCATTTTGCCCGTTCTTCGATAATACGCCTATATTCTATAGGAGAGTAGTTTTTAACGATGTCCAGAATCTCATCCTCTACCTCTCCGTCACAATAAAGGTCCTCGCCCGGATAATATTTATAATCAAGAACTATTTTCCCAATCTGCTCTATGTTTGAAGAAACATTCATATCAGTTCTCCTTTTGCCCTGGTCTGTTGCTAAATACAGTCGCTTACCTCAGCCTCCGTGTCCATATCGTAATAACCTACCGTATCCTTATCCGATATTACCGTAACGTTAATTACATCGTACAGCCTGTGATATACGGCAAAGTCATTGTCCTCATATCCGGTCACTCCTAAAGACAACAGATATTCTCCCCCCTGAAGGCTCATCTTCTGCCTGAAAGTAATCATCTTTACACTTCCGGCGCTTACCGGCTCTAAAAATGTTTTTTCGAACATGGTATTCGTCCCTGTAATCTCGGTACCTCTTATATTCTTAACCGTAAATGCAAATATAGGTGCCGGAACGTCCTCAGAAAACTCTACCTTCATATGAATCGTGAATTCATGCCCTTTTATGACAGCCGTAGTCCTTATCCCTTCGCTGTCCGTAATATAATATTCCGTTATACAAGCCACCTTAGTTCCATATTCAAGCAAATCAGGATTGACTCCCGCTTTCACGGCCGCTGCCTCTCTCAAATCACTGTCGTTTAAAAGGTTCTCTTTATCTTCATCTTCAATCGCATATTGCCCGACCAGCACTCTCTTATAGACGTCTATCATCTCCTTAGGTGAACCTTCGCCCAGCTTTTTCCCCTTATTAAGCAGTATTACTCTGTCACAATATTTGCTGATGCTGCTTAAATCATGGCTGACAAATAAAATCGTCTTTCCGATTTTCTTGAATTCTTCAAATTTATGATAGCACTTTGCCTGGAAAAATACGTCGCCCACCGACAAGGCTTCGTCAACAATCAATATTTCCGGTTCAATATTAATTGCCACCGCAAATGCCAGCCGCACGAACATTCCACTGGAATATGTCTTGACCGGCTGGTACACATAGTCGCCGATATCCGCGAAATCCAGTATGGCATCCATCTTCTCCCCGATTTCCTTTTCCGAAAAGCCGATCATCGTACCGTTTAAGTAAATGTTTTCTATGCCGTTGTATTCCATATTAAAGCCTGCGCCCAGTTCGAGAAGTGCAGAAATGCGCCCGTTCACGGCTACCTCACCCCCAGAGGGATTAAGCACTCCCGTAATGATTTTCAAAATCGTGGATTTTCCCGATCCATTGGTTCCGATGATTCCAACCGTCTCGCCCTGATATACCGTCATGTCCACCTTATCCAGCGCATGGTGCTCCTTGTAGCGCTTCTTTCCCAATAGTCCAAAGGCTTCTTTCATCCGGTCCGAAGGCTTATCATATAATCTATATACTTTTTCCAATTCCTTGGTCTGTATCGCTATTTTCTTTTCTTCCATTCAGCTATTTCTCCGTTGCACTGCTAATATTTTCTTTCTACATCACATCCGCAAAATGTACCTTCAGCCTTTTGAAAATCAAAGAACCGATGCAAAACAGCGTAACCGTAAAAATCCAAAAATAAGTAGAGGAATAAAAATGTTCAAAAAACCATTCCTGCTCATACACGGCGCTGCGATAGCCATTCACGATATAAACCATAGGATTCAGCTTGAATAAAGGCTTCATCGTATCGCTCAGCATGGATATGTCCCATAAAATAGGCGTTGCCCACATACCGATCTGAAGAACAATACCTATGATCTGCTGTAAATCCCTGAAAAATACAACAATTGCGCAGGTCGAATAGCTGATGGCGAGCACCAGCACGAATTCACAGAAACTGTAATAAAAAACCTGCAGCGTGTATATGCTGGGATAATAGCCGTATGCTATGGCAATAAGCAATAAAACCACCACGAAAAATACATGTATGAAAGTAGCCGCAATTACCTTGATAATAGGCAAAATACTGATTTTAAAAACTACCTTTTTGACCAGATAATTATATTCCATGAGTGCCGTCGTCCCATTGCTCAGCGCTTCCGAAAAATAAAACCACGGAACCAGTCCCGCTGTCAGGTATAAGACGTAAGGAACCTCTATCCCGCCCGCAACAAGCTGGCTTCTCGTATCGAATACCCTGTCGAACACGATCCAGTACATGACCACGGTTACCACCGGCTGTACGAAGGCCCATACCATACCGAGATAAGAGCCGGCATACCTCTTTTTAAAATCGTTCTTCGCCAGCTTCCATATCAGCCTCCGGTTCTGAAGCAGCTCCTTGGGCAGCACCGTAAGCCTTTCATAAAATATACCGAATATCACGCAGGTAAAAGCGATGAGCACGCACGCCATCACCTTTTTCATAAGCTCTGTGGTCTGATCTGCAAGCGGATTGTGATGCATCACTACGATCCCTGCCAGAATGAGGGCAATAAGATAAAATGCTGCGATCGCCGCCCTCTTAGGAATACTTTTTATTTTCAAATTGAGTGAATCATTAACCATACGACGTCCTATTTCTCCCGGGCATATTCCTTTATGCCGCCCCATTTCGTGTCCTTCTCAGACATGATAAGTTCCATTCCTTCCGGAATCGGCCATTTTACCCCGATATCGGGGTCATTATAAAGCAGGCCTCCCTCATCGTTCGGATGATAGAAATCCGTGCATTTATATGCGAACTCCGCAACATCGGACAGTACAAGAAATCCATGTGCAAAATTTTTCGGGACAAAAAACTGTTTTTTATTCTCTGCAGACAGTACCACGCCGAACCACTTGCCAAAAGTCGGGCTTCCTTCTCTCAAGTCTACCGCCACGTCGAACACTTCTCCGCTTACTACCCTTACCAGCTTGTCCTGAGGAAATTCCTTCTGGAAGTGCAATCCCCGAAGCACGCCCTTTTTCGAAGCCGACTGGTTGTCCTGAACAAAAATCTGATCGATTCCAGCCTCTTTGAACTCCTCATAATGATATGTTTCCATGAAATATCCCCTGGAATCTCCAAAAACTGCAGGCGTAATTACTTTAAGCCCTTCTATCTCACATGTCTCTACCGTTATCTTTCCCATATTAAACGACTTTTGCTCCTTTTCTTTATTCTTACGCAGGCAACGAGCCGAGCAGACATGCCTGCTTGTCCATTTAGCGGCTGCCCGTTGGCATCACACTACCAGTCAGCATTCTCTGTTCCGCCGATTGTTTTGGGCTCCGCTACCTCTCCGTCAAGGGACTCCCCTATCTTCGGCGGTGTTGTGATTCCCTCGGCATTCTCGGCCTCATCCGCCTTAGGTGATTCTATTTTCAGATAACTTAAATTAAAGTCTACCTTTCCTTCGATTCCGTCCACGCTCCCGCCGGAGGTATATTGCCACATGTGGTAGTAGCCCTGATATACCGGCACATCTCTGTATTCTGCAAGCCATACGACATAGTCTTTTAACAAGCTCATATCTAACATCTCGTTAAACCAGTTTCTTGCTCCGTATACGCCCGCTCTATATCCGGCACTTTCCATCGTAATACAGAAGGCTTTGCATATCTGCGTGCGCGCCTCCAGTTCCAGGCCGTCCGCCCGTCCATTGCCGCCCGCGCCCTCCGTGTCGATGAAAACCGGATAACTGATATCGTAATCCTTACACATATTTATAACCATGCTGGCTTCTTCCACCGCTTCCACAGTATTCACCGCCTGCGTGAAGAAGTATACTCCTACAGGAATACCTGCGTTCAGGGCACCTTTTATGTTGGTTCGGAAATAAGGATCCTCAATCAGCGCGCCCGTAGTAGCTCCACGATAACCCACACGGATAATCGCGAATTCCACGCCTTCATTTTTTACTTTATCCCAGTCAATTTCCTTGTTCCACTTTGAAACGTCGATACCGATCTTAGCATTGGGGTTGCTTGCCTGCATCTTGGTTATCTCAGTATTGTCCGCATCATCTTCAGCACCGTTTACTTCCAGATCCTCCAATGCAGGGTCTACGTCATCCTCCGTAAATATGAGCAGGCTGATATCGTCGATCGCCGCATATTCCACGCTCTGCTTCACTTCAATTCTGGCCGACGTATCCGGCACACGATAGCCCACCGTCTCCTTCAAGGTCACTTCATAGAATCCGGCACGAAGATGGTCGATGTAAATGACACCGTCCTGATCCTCGTCCAAATATTCCTTATCTCCATTCAGGACCACGCAAAAGGTCTCCCCCTTCACGAGCTTACCCGCGTTATCCACGATCTGAATACGCAGATCCTTTTCTATCGAAGTCATGAGCAGGGACAGATTTTTTTCGCTCATTTTCTCTATAGAAGAATAAGGCTTTCTGTCCGGGTCAAAAAAGGTTTCATCCGTTAAAAACGCACGCTCATCCGAGCCTATCCGGTCTGCCTGAGCATCTGTCTGCGTTTCTCCGCTCTCCTGGACTTCGGCAAATACCTCTTGTTCTTCATTTTTGTTAAAAATATCCTTGTTTGCATATAATACGCTTCCTATTACCGCTGCAAACATTATAATGACCAGAAAAACAGTCACATTCTTCAGCTTAGAGCCCATTAGCAACCTCTATCATGTATTTTCCATAATCTGTCTTCATCAATGGTTCCGCCAGCTTAAGGAGCTGTTCCTTCGTAATAAATCCTCTCTTATAGGCTATCTCCTCAATGCAGGAAATGTATAGCCCCTGTCTTTTCTGGAATGCAGATACAAAATCCGCCGCATCCAGAAGAGAATCATGATTCCCCGTATCCAGCCATGCAAAGCCTCTTCCCAGCGTCTCCACCATCAGCGTTCCACGGCGCAAGTATTCGTTATTTACGCTCGTAATCTCTATTTCACCGCGTGCGGAAGGCTTTACGTTCTTGGCAATTTCCACCACGTCATTGTCATAAAAATACAGCCCCGGCACCGCATAGTTACTTTTCGGGTTTTCCGGCTTCTCTTCTATAGAAAGAGCTTTCCCTTTTTCGTCGAACTCTACCACTCCGTATTCCCTGGGGTCGCGGACATAATATCCGAAAATGGTCGCTCCCTTTTCTCTCTCCGCAACCTCGCGAAGCACCCTGGAGAAGCTCTGTCCATAAAAAATATTGTCGCCCAGTACCAACGCCACGCTATCGTTTCCTATGAAATCCGCTCCGATGATAAAGGCATCCGCAAGCCCCCTGGGATATTCCTGGACCGCATATTGAATCTCGATGCCAAGCTGCTCTCCCGTGCCGAATAAATCCTCGAATACGGGCACATCCCTGGGTGTAGATATAATTAGTATCTCCCTGATATCTGCCAGCATTAGGGTTGACAGCGGATAATATATCATCGGCTTGTCGTAAACCGGCATTATCTGTTTCGAAATCGCTTTCGTCAATGGATAGAGGCGTGTTCCGCTTCCACCTGCAAGAATAATTCCTTTCATGTTAAAAACGTTCTCCTTTCAAGGTCGTTTACATTACCATTTAGTATATCACAAAATATCTGGATTGAAAACGTAAAATGGGAACGATTTAAAACCGTTCCCATCAAAAATATAGTTCTTTACTTTCCGCTATACATATCCGTATAATACTTCTGATATTCTCCGCTGGTAACATTCTTCATCCAGTCCTCATTCTCGAAGAACCACTGAATCGTCAGTCTGATGCCCTCCTTGAACATGGTTTCCGGTTCCCAGCCTATTTCCGCTTTGATTTTATCCGGTGCTATGGCATACCTTCTGTCATGGCCCTTTCTGTCCTCCACGTAAGTAATCAAGTCCTTGCTTACCAGCTTCTTACGCGGATCGTTCTCAGGAAGCATTTCCTGCAGCGTTTCTATGATAATATTTATGATTTCGATATTTTGCTTCTCGTTATGTCCGCCCACATTGTAAGTCTCAAAGAGCTTTCCCTTCTCCTGAACCATATCAATCGCCTTGGCATGATCTTCCACATACAGCCAGTCCCTGACATTTTTGCCGTCTCCGTATACCGGAAGGTTCTTTCCCTGAAGTGCATTGTTGATAATGAGGGGAATCAACTTCTCCGGAAATTGATAAGGGCCGTAGTTATTAGAGCAATTGGTTATATTCGCAGGGAAATGGTAAGTGTCCATATATGCCTTTACCAGCATATCCGAACCGGCCTTGCTTGCGGAATAAGGACTGTGAGGCGCATACGGCGTAGTCTCATAGAAATATTCGCCGTCTTCTTCCAAAGAGCCGTATACCTCATCCGTAGATACATGCAGAAACTTCTTGTCCGGCTTAAAGCTGCCATCCTCAAGCTCCCAGGCACTCTTTGCGCAGTTAAGCATTACTGCTGTTCCGAGAACATTGGTCTGCACGAACACCTCCGGATTACGGATACTTCTGTCCACATGGCTTTCTGCCGCGAAATGTACGACTCTGTCGATGTCGTTATTTTCAAATATTTTAGAGATCGCTTCTTTATCACAGATATCCGCCCTAATGAATTCGTAATTATCTTTGTTTTCCACTTCCTTCAGATTCTCGGGATTTCCCGCATAGGTGAGGGCGTCCACATTAATAATCTTAATATTGTTTCCATATTTTTTAAACATGTAATGAATGTAATTAGAGCCGATAAAGCCTGCCCCGCCCGTTACCAGATAAGTTTTCATAATGTTTAACATGCCTTTCCGTTTTTTATTCTCACTATAGCTCATTATTCTTCTCTTTGCAATATTCACCGCAATTTATAAAGAATAATTAATTAATATCCCAGATAACTGATATTTAAATCCACGGAACCGCTTATGCCCGATACCGAGCCCTTGGAGGAATATTGCCACAAATCATACTTCGTCGCCGAGTAACTGGGGGCCGCCGCATATTGAGCCAGCCATATCTTATAGCTGGTAAGGCTTGCCGTATTAATATAGGAGGTCAGCCATGTCTTGTTCGCATAGATTCCCGCCGTATACCCTGAGTTCTGAATGGTCTGGCAGAATGCCATGCAAACCGCAGTCCTTGTATCCTTGCCGATGCTATCCGCCCGTCCGCCGCTGGGCTCCACATCCAAAAACACCGGATAGGATATTTTGTAACCGCTGATCAAGCTCGCTACCATAGAGGCTTCCTCTACTGCCTCCACCTCGTTTACAGCCTGAGTAAAGAAATATACTCCCACCTTAAGGCCTGCCGCCGAAGCTCCCTGAATATTGGACCGGAACTTCGGATCCTCGATCAGGGCGCCCGTGCTGGAACCACGATAACCGCAACGGATGATTACATAAGATACACCGGAATTCTTTACTGCGTTCCAGTCGATATTTCCGTTCCACTTGGATACGTCGATTCCCATATTTCCCGAAGAGGATGCTAATGCTCCATCGCTGCCGAAATTATATTTCGCCCCTTGGATAATCTGCTCACCGGTTACCTTATTGCCGTCTGCATTGAAATAATAGGTCTTGCCGTCGATAGTCTGCCAGCCGGTATATTTGTACTCGGCACTCACAGAGGATACCTTATAAAATTTATCCGCCTTGAAATAATCAGAATAAACGGCTTCTCTTAATTTGCTGTCCGTTTCCTTAACATAGAGCTGATTGCCGTCGTTGTCCTTCAACTTGGTGGAGCTGTCTTTTTCCGGATTGGCCTTAACGGTAATTTCACAGGTTGCCGCAACAGAATTATCCGCATTGCTCATCGCCTTAATCGTGGCCGTTCCGGCACTCACACCGGTTACCGTGCCGTCGCTTGCTACCATCGCTGCCGCGTCGTTATTGGAAGACCATGTCACGGAAGCATCCGACGCATTTTTTACTTCCGCAGTAAGCTTAAGCGTCTTTTCCGTAAGCACCTTGCCGGTTGCCGCACTGATCGTAATCGTCGGCTTCACCTTCTCCGGCTCCGTAACTGTTACCGTACAGGTCGCTATATGTCCGGTAGATGTCTTGGCTGTAATATCCGCCGTCCCGGCGCTCACCGCAACGACAGTTCCTCCCGTCACCGATACGATTCCCGCATTGCTGCTGTTCCATTCCACCGCATTACCTGCAGGATCCGTAGTTGCCGTCAAAACAGCAGTCTCACCTGTCTTCAAGGGAAGGCTGGTTTTGTCCAGGCTAACCTTTATCTCCGTAATCGTGGGAGTTGTTGTGTCCGTAGGCGTTGTGGTCGTATCCGTAGGAGTCGTGGTGGTAACCGCCGTCGTCTGGTCCGTGGTCGTTGCCGCAAAGCGCATGAATTCACTCGCTTTTACAAGAGTATTAGGATCCGTGATCTTATCCTTCGGCACTTCCTCATAACCGGCCTCGCTTCCTGATCCATTTAATGCCGTCTTAGTTGATTCCACCCACGCTACCGTATCCGTAAGCACAGATTCCACTGTGGTATCCTGCTTCTTCGTATCTTCCGCCGCAACGTTAACATCCGATTCCTTCTTTACCTCATCGGAAACATCCACTTTCTTGTATTCGATTTTATCCTTTATAGTCACCGATACACTTTCCGTAGAAAAAGTATAATCCTCCGCACCGGAAATACTTGCCATGGCAACACTGCATTTACCTGCCGCCATATCGGTCTTATAAATAATTCCGTCCTTATCTTCATCCTTCAGCGTATACGTTTTCCCGCCTGCATCCGTAATATTTACTTCAAAAGGTATGCTGGCGACCAGCTTGCCGGTCGTGCTGTTCACGAATTTTATTTTTAAGTCCTTTTGCATGGAACTAAGATGCATCTCAACTTTGATCGACTCTGTCGTCTCCAGTTCCTTCTCATCGTACTCCGCCGCCTCGGTCATTTCTTCCTGAACAGCCACCTTAGCTGCCTGGGCATCAGCCACTGCCAGAAGTCCGCTTTCGCCGATAACCTCGATTCCTTCCATTCCGGCACCGATCTCCTGAAAAGAAGCCACCTGCATATCGGCCACTTTCGCGTCCGCATACATCGTACACGTCACAATGGCGAACACCATAATCAAAACACCGGTAGTCGCAACGACTCTATCGATGGTATCCATACATTTTATTTTGTACCATAAGCGGCTTTCTTTACCGTTATTTCTTCTACTCCGGGAGCTCTTAGCCCTATTTGCTGTTGATACTTTTGTCTTTTTGGCTGAAGCACTTTTCTTCTTTATTGAAGTACTTTCCCGCTTCTCCAATGTATTTCCTTTTTTGACAGATGTATTTTTCTTCTTTAACGGAGCGCTTTGTTTCTTCTTAGATGTGTGTCCTTTCCTTACCGAAGTACTTCTCTTATATTCAGAAGCAATTTTCTTATTTTTTGAGATAATTTTCTCATTTTCAGAGACAATTTTCTCATTTTTAGAAGCAGATTTCTTTTTCACAGGAACCGCCGTATATTCCTCTTCGAAATACTCATCCTCATCGTCATAAAAGCCATTTTCATCCAATTCCATGAAATCCAGCTCTTTCACGATATCAAAATTATTCATTTCGTTATCCCTAATAGCATTATCGGATTTGCTATGTTCTTTTTTCATTGTTTATGTAAACCCTTCCCAAATAATCATTTGGATACATATTAACATAAAAAATACCTTTTTTCAATGTTTTTCACCATATCACTCTTTTGTCTGACTTTTTCTTCCCATATAACGCATATCTTAAATCTATGATGAATTTTTGCCATACTATTTTCATGATTTACATAATTTTGGCCAATTGTATGATTAAATTAGTATTTTTTCTAATTTTGTCGATGAATTACTTAATTAAGTTATTGACTTTTTTCGTCATAACTGACACAATTAAAA
>JAEWPN010000127.1 GCA_023399455.1 Bacillota bacterium | reverse complement strand
TTCGCAACTTAATTCTACTACAAAAGGACTGGTGATTCCTTATATTTTGGGCATTTTCTGAAAGTTGTTCATTGCATTACTAGTGAAACAAGGGGTTTGTGGATAAAACTACGAAAACTCAAGAAAGAGACATATTGACAGAAAAACTACGAGATGTTAAGATAGCATACGTGAGAAAATTCTGCTGTATTGAGCAGGAGCATATGCGGATGTGGCGGAATTGGCAGACGCGCCAGATTTAGGTTCTGGTGGGCGACCGTGCAGGTTCAAGTCCTGTCATCCGCAGAAGCCTTTATTTAGCAAGGTATTATGAGAATCCCTCCGGAGAAGTCCGGAGGGATTTTTTGCGTTTGACATCAATTTTGACATCAGTAGTGTTAAGTGGGAAAAGACTGTATAAATTGAGCTGTATACTGAATGAATATCAGCGGATACATGGAGTCATATAACCAATGAGAATACGTGAAAATTTCAAGAATCACAGGGTGGTATATGCTGTGATTCTTCTGCTTAGATCTATCAAGTAATTCATAAAAAACAGTTCTTTGAGTCTGAGAAGGGACGAAGGCATGAAGGCCTTCCTTCAGAAGATTAGATAGATACTTTTGGTTTTCTAAAAGGGACGATTTCTACATAATGAAAGCCTACAGTATATTATGCAATCTAAGTAAAAAAAGTAATAGAATTATTAACTCTTGTACGGTATAATTAAGTACAAGTCAATAAAAGATGATATAATTCAATAGTATATATTTCATCACATAAGCGAGGGAAATATGAGTGAAAAAGGCTATGCTCCACCATATACGATTACGGATAAAACAGTTAATCTGATTTCTGCCATAACTGAAATAATAACTAAAATTACTATTAATGATACCATGATTAATAATCCCAGGCTACGCAGAGATAATCGTATTCGTACCATTCATGCATCTTTAGCCATTGAAAATAATTCTTTATCTTTGGATCAGGTAACAGATATCATAAATGGAAAAAGAATTCTTGGAGCACCGGACGAAATATGTGAAGTAAAGAATGCATTCGAAGTATATAACAAGCTTTTGGATATGAATCCATATTCCACAAAAGATATGCTGTTTGCCCATAGAATTCTAATGAATGAATTGACCAAAGAAGCGGGTACTTTTCGAAGTGGCGGAGTTGGTGTATTTGCAGGAGAAAGAATGGTTCATATGACTCCGCCTGCAAATCAGGTACCACATTTGATAAAAGATTTGGTAGATTGGATAAAGCGTGCGGAAGTTCATCCGCTTATTAAAAGTTGTGTATTTTATTATGAATTTGAATTTATTCATCCGTTTGCAGATGGAAATGGAAGAATGGGACGTATGTGGCAGACACTGTTGCTCTATAAATGGAAGCCTTTGTTTGGGTGGGTACCAATGGAAACACTGATCAGGGAACGTCAGGAAGAATATTATAAAGTGCTGGGAGAATGTGATCATAGTGCGGATTCAGGTAAATTCGTGGAATTCATACTGAAAACCATTTATGATGCTTTATGTGAAATAGCAGATACCGAACAAGTCGCCGTTCAAGTCACCGAACAAGTTGAAAAGTTGCTAAAAGTCATTAATAATAAGGAATATTCAACCAAGGAGCTAATGGAGCTTCTGGGATTAAAACACAGACCTTCCTTTCGGGATAATTATTTATTGCCAGCATTAAAGCTTGAGTATATAGAGATGACTGTACCGGATAAGCCTAATAGTAGTAAACAGAAGTATAGAAGAGCAGACAGTAGAAAAACTGGTACGAATCGGTAGGGGAATGAGAATAATAGAGGATGAAGTATTTGATATAGCGTAGGAACATGAGGATTCTATAGTGGGAACACCACAAGGTGGAAATCTTTCGCTACTTATTAGCAAATATCATGTTAAATGAACTGGATAAGGAAATGTAACAAAGGTGCTGTCAACGTTGCGATAAGCAACAAGAGACTAAGCCAATTTGGATTAGTCTCAATGTTAGACTACTACACCGAAAGGGTGTCAAATGTTAAGTTGATTGAACCGCCGTGTATCGAACGTTACGCACGGTGGTGTGAGAGGTCGAAAGTTTTCATTATGCTAAGTCAGAAATGGAAGGAGAAAACAGGTATGCGTTTTGAAGAGAAGAGAGTGGAATTAAAAGATGGAAGAAAATGTGTTCTTAGAGCAGTGCAGCCTAAAGATGCAAACGGTATGATTGAGTATTTAAAAATAACATCTGGGGAAACAGCTTTTTTGCTGCGAAATGCGGATGAAGTGAAATATACGGAAGAGGCAGAAAGAGAATTACTTCAACGCAGGTTGGACGATGAAGGCGGCTTTATGATGCTCGCAGAAATAGATGGAATTATAGCCGGAAACTGTGGGATTGTGTCTAAAGGAGGATACAGAAGAACCAACCATAGATGTGGATTTGCCATCGCCTTAAAAAAGGATTATTGGCATTTGGGATTAGGCAGTGAAATGATGAAGTATGCTTTAGAATTGGCAGAAAAAATCGGGTATGAACAAATTGAATTAGAAGTTGTTGACGGAAATGACCGGGCAAAATCATTGTATGAAAGTTTTGGATTTGAAGTGACCGGAAGAAATCTGAGGGCATTAAAATATGATGATGGAAGCTACAA
>JAEWPN010000238.1 GCA_023399455.1 Bacillota bacterium | reverse complement strand
GGAATCTTTTGTATACAACTCAAGTAATTTTCAATGATATCCATATTAGATTTAACAACGGTCGGATTTTTAAAATTACCGGATAAGAGATATTTGGAAACCTCATATTTAAATTCAGAATATCCATTATACCCCAGCTTTTGGCAGAAACGCAGCAGGGCAGATTTGGACACGCCTGCTTTAGCGGCAACATTAATAATAGGATAGGAGGACACATAGTCCGGATTATTAATGACATATGTTTTTATTTTCTCATCCGATTTTGTGAATTCTGACTCATGTAAATTAATTAACTCTATAGGGTTCATATAATTTCTCCGTATGTATTGAAATAATATTATAACTATGAAAATTATAACATATCATAAAATCTAATGCAGCGTTTTTTCAGTTTTCTTCCCTGATAAGAAGACTAATTTTTTGTAAAAAAAATTATTTTGGTAAATTTACCAAAATAATTGAGAAATTTATTGAAATGATGTCAGAAGTATAATATAATTAAAAAAATAAAACAAAAGCAAAATTTAGAGAGGGTAAGGTATTCTATATGGAAAAACAAGCAAAAAAAACAGTATTGGAAAAAACCACAGATTTTATTGAGCAAAAGATTGCACCACCCCTGCTGAGACTGTCACAGGTACGGTATCTTGAAGCGCTGCAGAGAACTTTTATAACATTGATGCCGTACATGGTATTAGGTGCGACTGCAACTCTTATTTTAAATCTAAGCGGATTGTTTGCTGAGGGAACCGGATTAAATATGCCTGGTGTTGCCAAAGCGATTGATAGTGTGATTACTCCGTGCAGGCCGTGGCTTCTTCAGATTGTTTTCGTGACAATCAACCTGCTGGCATTGATTGCGGCTATGCTGAATGGTTACTTCCTCGGAGATTATTATAGCAAGAAAGATTCCAATGTTACTGCGGTAACATCTGCAGTCGTGGCTATGATAGCATTTCTCAGCTTTATTGATTTTTCAAAACTCAGTGAAAATTTTGACTGGCCGGCATATATCCTGGGCTCTCCCAGCTTATTTGGAGGATTATTGATCAGTATTTTCGCAGTAGAGATTTACAGATTCCTGATTGGAAGAAAGATTACGATTAAGATGCCTGAAGCAGTACCTCCGATGATAGCATCGGCATTTACCGGTATGATTCCGGTTTGCGCGGTTATTATATTTTGTACTTTGATTGGACAAGGTTTGGGGGCCTTTGATTTTCTGAGTATGTTAAATAAGGGGACGGCATATCTGGTAGTAGGAGGAAGCGGGCCGGTCGCACAGGGAATTGGTTTTGTTTTGGATAGAATTCTTTGGTTTGTGGGATTACATGGATCGAATATTGTCTCTTCTGTTATGCAGCCAATCTGGACGACTATGATAACCGATAATATTAATGCATTTGCGGCACATCAGGATATACCATTTATGTTTACAGAGCAATGGATTAATTTCTATGTAAGATGTTCGGTATTCCCGATAGCACTTCTTTGCTGTATGAGTAAAGTGAAACGTTTTAAAGTATTAGGAAAGTTATCTCTTCCCGGAACTATTTTCAATATAGCAGAACCGGTTATGTATGGGTTGCCAATCGTATTAAACCCGCTTATGTTTGTGCCGTGGGTACTTGGATTTACTGTACTTTATGTTTTTAATGCGATTCTTGGAGTATTGGGAATCACTCCTCCTATTATTGCTATGACTGTGTGGACTATGCCTGCACCATTGGCCTCCTTTATCGGCAGTGGGTTTAATATTGTGGCTCCGATAATTACTTTTATAAACATTGCGATTATTTTCTTTATGTTTCTACCTTTTTTCAAAGTAATGGAGAGGCAGATTTTAAAAGAAGAAGAACAATACGAAGCGGAACACGGCGAGGATAAATAATGGAAGAATATCAAATAAAGCCATATAAGCAGGAATATATGGAGCAGCTTGTTACTGGGTGGAATGAGACATTAATTTTTGATCCGATCAGTGAAGAAAGATTTTTGCAGCAGGTTTTAATGGATGAAAATTTTGATCCTGATCTAGCTCTCGTTTTACTTGTAGAGGATAAGGTGATAGGATTTTGTCTGGGAATTAAAAGAAAATATCCATATTTAACACGAGGTCTTGAGGAGAACAGAGGTTGGATCAGTATTATGTTTGTTCTGACTAAGTATCAAGGAAGAGGATATGGAAAAGCGTTGTTAAAGGAAGAGGAAAAACGTCTGAAGAGAGAAAAAGTAAAAGAAATTACGCTATGTGCTTATAGCCCAAATTATTTTACCCCGGGAGTCGATCTGAAATATGAAAAGGCACTGTCTTTTTTTGAACATAATGGTTATGTAAAAGGATTGGATGCTGTAAGTATGCAAAAGGACTTATTTACTTATAGCATTCCGGAGAAAACGCAGGAGATGATAGAGCGGTTGAGGGAAGAAGGAATAAGTTTCAATAAATATTCGCTTTCTTATATGGAAAAACTGTTAGCTTTTGCTGAAGCTGAATTTGATGCCGGCTGGGTAAGGAATATTTTACAGGCAATTCGTAATGGGGAAGCGGAAGATACTATTCTGATCGCAACAGACATAGAAGATCAGGTAATCGGATATTGTATGCGGAAGATCGATGGCAATGATGCGAGATTCGGGCCTATTGGAGTAAAAGAATCCATTCGCTCAAAAGGAATTGGAGGAATCTTATTTGATTTACAGATGAGAGAAATGCAGAAAAGGGGAATTTTTTACGCATATTTTTTATGGACTCATGGCGCGGCGATGAGATTCTATGAACGTCATGGAATGAGTACATATAGAACATACCAGCTCTACCGTAAAAAAATATAGGAGGAATATTGGAATGGCAAAATACAATAGAATCGTATCTGTTGGCGCACATCCATTGGATGCAGAGCTTATGGGTGGACCAATGATGATAAAATACGCTGAGCAGGGAGCTGCCTGTACATTCGTACATGTGACGAAAGGGCGCCTTACAGATCCGGCAGCAACTGAGGAAGAGAAAAAGGCGTATGAGGACGCGTTGAACGACGAGATTAAAAGTGTGGCTGCTGCTATGGGGTGCGATAGCTTTAGTATGGATTACATATCGGCGGAATTGCCGGTCGTGGAAGAATTTAAGGATATAATATTGGAATACTTAAGAAGGGAAAAAGTAGATTGCGTAATAACTCATGCGCGTGGAACATTACATCCCAGGCATTATTATACTTATGAGGCAGTAACGCAGGCGGTAAGAATACTTCATTCTGAAGGAAATCCGATACAGCTTTATTATGGAGAGAATTGTGAAGATTTGGCTGGATTTATTCCAACTGTATATGTAAGTATGAGTGAATCAAAGATGAAAACCTGGTTTGAGGGATTACAGCATTATAAGATCTTTAACGGTAAGGTTAATGATGTTCCATATTATGACTATTATCATTCTATGGCGACTGTAAGAGCGATTGAAGCAGGAAGCCATGGACTTGTAAAAGCATATATGCATGGAGCATTAATCGATAATGAGTAGAGGAAAAAGAAAGGCGGGTTTGCAATATGAAAAAAATTGTTTTGGTATGTGTGGCAGGAATGTCGACAAGTCTGCTGGTATCCCGTATGCGGGACGCTGCAAAAGCAGATAATTATCCATGTGAAATAAATGCATATCCTATAGCAGATGCATCGGCAGTAATTCCTGAGGCAGACATTGTTTTATTAGGCCCACAGGTAAAATATATGACTAATAAACTGAAGAAAGAATATTCTGAAAAAATAATTGAAGCAATAGACATGCGAATTTATGGAATGGTCGATGGAAAAGGTGCATTGATGCAGGCCAGACAGCTTATGGGAGAATAGAGGATGGAAAACTTTGAATCTATTTTATTTGAGATTATTTCTTATGTCGGAAGTGCCAGAAGCAGCTATATAGAAGCAATTGAACAGGCTAGGCATGGGGACTTTGATAAATCAAATGAATTAATAAAGTGCGGAAAAGACCAATTTAATGAAGGACATCATGTGCACATGGATTTGATACAGAAATCAGCATGCAAAGAGCTGGATATAGAAAGTTACCAAATGCTTTTGATGCATGCGGAAGATCAATTGATGAGTGCGGAAGCATTTGGAATTCTGGCAGAGGAATTCATAGAATTATACAAAATCTTGCAAGAAAAAGGCATAATTGGAAAGGTATAAATGAAATGCTGAATTTGGCAGTATATACAACAGAAAAAAGAAATATGGATACGATGAATCTGGATAGTATGAGTTCTATGGAAATTGCTACAGCCGCAAATAAAGAAGATGAAAATGTGGTAAAAGCGGTCCGGGCAGTGATACCACAGATCGCGGATGCCATTGATATGGCGGCGGAAACACTTGACCAACAGGGGCGGATGATTTATATCGGTGCCGGAACATCAGGGCGTCTGGGAGTTCTGGACGCCAGTGAATGTCCGCCAACCTTCGGGGTGTCAGAGGAATTGGTGACCGGTATTATAGCAGGAGGAAGAGAGGCACTTTTTCATGCGGTGGAGGGGGCAGAGGACAGTAAGATACTTGCGGAAGCAGATTTAAAAGAACAGAGACTGTCACCAAGAGATATGGTGATTGGATTGTCCGCAAGCGGCAGAACCCCTTATGTATTATACGGATTAAAGTATGCATCGAGCATAGGATGTAAAACAGCCGCCATAGCGTGTAATAAGGATTCCATCATAGGAAAAGAGGCAGATATAGCCATAGAGCCTGTTACCGGCCCGGAGATACTGACCGGTTCTACAAGATTAAAAGCAGGGACTGCACAAAAAATGATTCTGAATATGATTTCTACAGGAAGTATGGTCAAAATTGGAAAAGCATACGAAAATTTAATGATCGATCTACAAAATACCAATGAAAAATTAGCGGTCAGGACAGAAAATATTGTAATGAGTGCAACCTCATCTGACAGAGAAAAGGCCAAGAGATTATTAAAAGAAGCTAACGGAAGTGCCAAATTGGCAATAACAATGTCTCTATTAAATAAGCCCGCAGATGAAGCAAAGGATATATTAAAGTCCGCTCATGGAAGCATTCGTAAGGCAATAAGGGAGAATAAAGAGTGAAGATAGGAATTTCCATTTATTTAGGTACAAACATGGATATGAATATAGAAATCTTAAAAAAAGCAAAAGCAGCGAAGATTTCTTATGCATTTACGTCTTTGCAAATTCCGGAAGAAGATGTTGATGATTATGAAATAGGAACCAAAAGTCTTCTGGAAAAGTGTAAAGAGTTTGGAATACAACTGATTGCAGACGCCAGTCCTGAGACGGTAAAAAAACTGTCTTGTAATACAATAGAAGAATTAGAAACCTGGGGAATTACATCAATAAGACTGGATTACGGATATTTGCCGGAAGAAATAGCAAGGCTGTCAAAGGTATTTCAAATTGTGGTAAATGCGTCTACAGTCACTGCAAAAGACATACAAGGCTGGAAAAATGCCAAAGCTGATTTGTCAAAATTCATTGCCTGCCATAATTATTATCCAAAGGAATATACAGGGCTTTCTATTGAAAGAGTACATGAGATTAACGAAAACTTAAAAATGGAAGGCCTTCAGACAATGGCATTCGTATGTGGAGATATGACAATGAGAGGGCCATTGTATGCAGGATTGCCTACAGTAGAGGAACATCGTTTTAATAAGAATGATATTATGTTACATATATTGGAACTGTATTTTGATGCAAAATGCGATATGGTTATGGTCGGAGATGTTGATATATCAGAAGAAGCATGGAAAAATATTGAGACATTAAATCAGAATACTATCGAGATAAAGGCAAAGTTGAATGAAAAATATCATTTCATTTCCGGTATGATTCATCACGACCGCATTGACTCCAGCAGCTTTATTTTCCGTTCTACGGAGTCACGGATGTTAAAAAACAGAATTCAACCGGAGAATTGTATTGAACGTAAAAAAGGAAGTATTTGCATCTCCAATAGTAAGTATTTAAGATACGAGGGAGAAGTTGAAATAACAAGACAGGATTTACCCCAGGATGAAAGGATAAACGTAATTGGTCATGTGGACCCCGCATATTTAAAGTATCTTCCCTATATTAAAAATGGAATGGGGATTAAATTAATATAGGCCTTTCTCCATTTCATAGCTCCATTTTGCAATTTCGGCGATCAGCTCCAGCGGAAGCGGCTTGCTGTGCGGAAGCTGCAATGCACCTTTACTTGTTTTACATTCCGCAAGTCTTGGTAAGAAATGTACCATGGCTTTTTCGCCGGGATATATTCCGATATGATTTTTGAACGATGCGAAATGGATGATATTGTGTTTGTTCCAATATGTGGGCATTTGCCATGATATTCGTTCTTCTGCATCCGGAATTGCAGTCCGAATCGTATTCCTTACTAAATGCAAAAGCGGCTGAACGCTCTCCGGCTGTGCGGCAATATATTCGTCGATTGTTTTTGCCGGATCATTGCGATGGTTAGCTTTATTGGTATTATTTGATTGTTCTTTCATCTGCTGCCTCCTTATTTAACGTATTTTATCTTTTTTATACGCACCCAAACACTGTGCTTTCAGCTCAAATTTCGTATCTTTGAATTGTTTTGGCGAAACCCCGAACTCCTTTTTAAATGCTCTGTAAAAACTAGAATAGTCCTTGAAACCAAAGGACTGGTATACTTCGCTGATATTAGCATTTCCTAGCAGTGCTTCCTTACAGGCAAACAGCCTCTTTTTGAGAATATACTGATGGACGGATATTCCCATGCTGTTTTTGAAAATATGGGAAATATGATACTTGCTCACGAAAAATTCATTTGCAATTACATCCAGCGTAAGTACCTCCTCCAAGTGTTCTTCAATGTAATAGATCAGATTCTGATATAAATTATTCCCATCCTCCGAGTATTTTATATGTCTTTGATCATATATTATCCGGTTCAGATGTATGATCAGACCGTTGATGCCTAGCGCAATTCGGACATTCTTTCCGAACCGCTGCCCATGAATCTCCTCCAGAAGCCCGAACACCTTTGCCTGAATCGTATTAAAAGCGATGACATCGTTGTGGATAATGTATTCTCCTGTATCCGATACATGCTTCATGAAATAAAGGTAATCCTCAGACAGTTCCCGAAGCTGATTGCAATATTCTTCGCTGATCCAAAGAACAAACCTTCTGTAAGGCCTGCCCGAATCATGTATCACCGCCTGATGATATGTCCTGGGGGGAATTAATACGATGTCGCCCGGCCTCAGTTCCCACATCTGATCCTCGATCCGGATGGACACATCTCCCTCCAGAAAGAAATAGAATTCATGGTAACCATGCATATGGATTTTTCCCTGCGGAAGATTTCTATCGTTATAATAATATATTTCGAAATCTTCGGAAAGCATGTATTGTCTTTTCGTAAATTCAGCTCTTAAATTTTTTTTCATACTTACAGAATAACATCAAACCGCAACTTTTACAATGTGAACAGCAACTCTGTCAATAGACTTTTCCTGCCCCCAATTTATAATGAAATTTATAAACAAACTATTGTTAGAGAGAGGAACTGTTGACTATGGAAATGACATTAAGGTGGTTTGGTTCAAAATTTGACACTGTTACGCTGAATCAAATCAGGCAAATACCCGGAGTAACAGGAGTCATTACAACATTATATGATACAGCCCCGGGAGAAGTATGGAGCAGGGAGAGGATTCGTGCGTTAAAAGAGGAAGTAGAAGGCTCCGGCCTTCATATATCGGGAATCGAGAGTGTAAATATCCATGAAGCCATTAAAGCAGGTACAGAGGAAAGAGACCAATATATTGATAATTATATTGAAACACTTGAGAATCTGGGTAAGGAGGACATTCATCTCGTATGCTACAACTTTATGCCCGTATTTGACTGGACCCGTACCGAACTTGCCCGTGTGCGGCCTGATGGCTCTACGGTGCTCGCTTATAATCAGGCGGCTGTAGACGCATTAAATCCCGAGGACATGTTCGACTCCATCGCAGGAGATTTAGGCGGTGCGATCATGCCCGGCTGGGAACCGGAGCGGATGAAGAAAATCAAAGAATTATTTGCAATGTACAAGAATATCGACGGAGAGAGGTTATTTGAAAATCTGAAATATTTCCTCGAAAGAATTATGCCTGTTTGTGACAAGTATGACATTAACATGGCGATACATCCCGATGACCCTGCATGGAGCGTGTTCGGACTTCCCCGTATTATTATCAATCAGCCTAACATCCTGCGTATGGTGAAAATGGTAGATAATCCTCATAATGGGGTGACATTTTGCTCAGGTTCCTATGGAACCAATCTGGAAAATGACCTTCCGGGCATGATTCGCGCTTTAGAGGGAAGGATACATTTTGCCCATGTACGTAATCTGAAATTCAACAGTCCTGATGATTTCGAAGAATCCGCCCACCTTTCCAGAGACGGATCCTTCGATATGTATGAGATCATGAAGGCACTCTATGATATTAAGTTTACCGGACCTGTCCGTCCCGACCATGGACGTATGATATGGGGAGAGGTCGCAATGCCCGGATACGGACTGTATGACCGTGCGTTAGGAGCGGCCTATCTGAATGGCTTGTGGGAAGCCATCGAGAAAGAGGAGAGCAGGAAGTGAGATTAAATCAAACTATTATGAATAACGAAAAAAAGTGGATTGAAAAAGGATATGCTATTCCGCTCTATGACCGGAGAGCAGTGGCAGAAAAGACTAAGTCTGCTCCTTATTGGATCCATTTCGGTGCAGGCAACATTTTCCGTGCCTTTCAGGCAAATGTTGTTCAGAATCTTCTGAATGAAAGAATTTTGGATAAAGGGCTTATTGTTGCCGAGGGCTTCGATTATGAAATCATACAAAAGATGAATCATCCCCATGACGACCTTTCTATCCTCGTCACCCTGAAGGCTGACGGTTCCGTAGAAAAAACGGTGGTCGGAAGCGTGGTGGAATCCCTATGTGCGGATACGCAAAACCATGAAGATTTCTTTCGCCTGCGAGAGATCTTCGCTAATACTTCTTTACAGATGGTCAGCTTTACCATTACGGAAAAGGGATATCTCCTTACGGACGGCAAAGGAAATACGCTCTCTTCCGTAGCCGCAGACATGGAGAACGGACCGGAAAAGCCAAAAAGCTATATTGGAAAAATCACGAGCCTTCTTTACACACGTTTTCAGGCGGGAGCAACACCGGTGGCTATGGTCAGTATGGATAACTGTTCCCATAACGGCAACCGCCTTTATGAGGCAGTCTATGCGTTTGCGGATAAATGGAGCGAGTCCGGTTTGACAGAAAAAGGCTTTAAGGACTATATAGGCAATTCCGGCAAGGTTTCTTTCCCATGGACTATGATAGATAAGATCACGCCGAGACCCGACCCCTCCATAGAAGAGATTCTTAAAAAGGATGGGGTGGAAGAGACGGCACCCGTCATTACTGACAAACATACTTATGTGGCTCCTTTCGTAAATGCGGAAGAATGTCAGTATCTCGTCATCGAAGATGACTTCCCTAACGGACGGCCCCCGCTGGAAAAGGGCGGTATTATTTTTA
>JAEWPN010000199.1 GCA_023399455.1 Bacillota bacterium | reverse complement strand
ATTGCTAACGTATTGAACGAATACATAGCGGAGATATCCGGAGTTCTCTCCCACCTGTCGGTAGGCGATTTGCTCGTTCAGATGTCGGATACTGCGAAATTTTACGGAGATTTTATTCCGATAAAAGCGGCTCTTACCAAAATAACCGTATCGCTTTCAGAGACGTTTGTTAAAATTAACGATATAATGAATCAGATCAACAAGATTGGGGAGCAGGCTAATCAAACCACTGTGCTTTTGGCGGAAAATGAAACGCAGATAGCGGAGGAGATGAATCTGGTAACGGTGAAAGCCGACAGCGTATATGAGGAGACTGAGAGAAATTACAATAACGTAAATAAAATATGCGCAGGTATGACGGAACTGATGGCGCACGCGAAAGAGGGACATGCCGACGCAGTGCAAATGGTGGATGCCATGGAGCAGGTAAACATAGCCTCAGGCAACATTTCCAAGGTGGCTGATATGATTTATTCTATCTCCTCTCAGACTAAGCTCTTATCCTTGAATGCATCTATCGAAGCGGCGCGGGCCGGCGAACACGGAAGGGGCTTCGCAGTGGTAGCGCAGGAGATAGGAGAACTGGCACACCAAACCACGAAGGCGGTGGAGCAGACAGGAAAGCTTATAGAAGAGAGCGTGTCTAAGGTAGGAGAATGTCAGACGGTAGTAAATTTGACGGCAGACCGTTTTGCACAGATGAAGGATTCCCTCGGGGAAATAAATGGGGATAGTCTGGAAATTGCGACAAATACGGCAAGACAAAAAGAAAATATAAAGGAAATGGTAGATACTATTGCGAGAATATCCTCTACGATTCAAAACAATGCTGCGCTGGCACAGGAAAATGCGAGTACAAATGCTTGCCTTTATGAGGAGACCGCGAGGTTGAAGGAGGTCCTGGACACCTTTATTGTGGATCCTGCCAAAAGAATCGTTCTTGAGAAGAAACTCGTTGACAACGAGGCGGAAGTCTTTATGAAGAAAGCTTTGAATGCGTTAAAGGGCTGCGCAGAAAATAAAATAGATGAAACGCTGAAGGACTGTTTAAAGGAAGAAGCGCATATTGAATGTGCCTATGTGATTGGCAGCGACGGCAGGCAGACGAGCCATACTGTGATGAGCGGTCTGGTGGAAATAAGGACAGCAGGAGGATTTAAACCGGCGGAGCCCGGAGACGATCATAGGGCGAAACGTTATTTCAGTCAGGCGGATAGACAAAGAGATGAAATGTATGTGTCCCATGAATACATATCAAGCGCCACGGGAAATTTATGCTCCACATATTCCCAGGCATATGAAACGAGCTTCGGAAAGTCTTATGTATTATGTGTGGATATGAAATATATGTGATAACTTTGGCCTCATGATGCAGTAAAAGAAAATTAACAGCATGGATATAAAGCTGTTAGATATTGTGAAAATGTGATACAATAAATAAGACAAACTAAGATGCGGAATTCGCCTCGGACAGAGGTGAATTCTTTTCTAATAATAGGAAAGATAATGGCGGAAAAGACTAATATGGAACGTTTAAATAAATATTTGGCGGCGTGTGGTGTATGCTCCAGACGAGATGCGGATAAGCTGATTGAGGAAGGGCGTGTGACAGTAAATGGAAAAGCAGCCGCTATCGGCAGTATGGTAAGCGATTCGGATACGATTGCCGTAAACGGAAAAACGATAGGCGGGAAGAATAAAAAGGTGGTTTTGGCCTATTATAAGCAAGTAGGAGTCACTTGTACGCAGCGGGATAAATATGCGGAGAAGAAGATCAGCGATCAGCTAAAGTATCCGGTCCGACTGACTTATGCGGGCAGACTGGATAAGGATTCCGAGGGGCTTATCATTATGACTAATGACGGAATGCTGATTGATGCGATGATGCGTGGAGCCAACCGTCACGAAAAGGAGTATGTGGTGAAGGTGGCTAAAGAGATCTCGCAGGAGTTTTTAGAATCGATGGCGAGAGGTGTTCGTCTGGAAGAGCTGGATATTACAACAAGGCCGTGTGACATTAAGAAGCTTGGAAAGTATACCTTTAATATAATACTGACCCAAGGAGTCAATAGACAGATTCGGAGAATGTCGAAAACTTTGGGCTACGAGGTAAAAGAAATAAAAAGAACACGTGTTATGAATGTCGAGATTGCAAGCTTAAAGCCCGGAGAGTATCGCAGACTCCAGGGAGAAGAATTGCAGCAGTTATATGAAACATGCGGGATGCGGGCCGCAGCAATTGGAAATTAGTATTTGATAGTATGGGAGCGGAATGATAATATAGTAAGAAACAGATTGAGGGAAGAGTTGCCGGACATGAATAAAAGAGACGATAAAACAAAAAGAATGAGAGAATTAACGGAGTTGCTCAACCGGGCTTCTAAAGCGTATTATGCGGAAAATACGGAATTCATGAGCAATTTCGAATACGATAAATTGTATGACGAGCTGGCACAGTTGGAGGAAGAAACAGGAACAGTTCTGGCTAACAGCCCCACGATACATGTAGGCTATGCGGCTGTGGAGGAACTGCCGAAGGAGCGTCATGAAAGACAGATGTTATCTTTGGGAAAGACGAAGAGCAGAGAAGAGCTTCGGGATTGGGTGCAGGAACAAACTGCATTATTATCGTGGAAATTAGACGGATTAACCGTTGTTTTGACATATTTTGACGGAAAACTTGCAAAAGCGATTACCAGAGGGAACGGAGAAGTGGGAGAAGTTGTTACAAATAATGCCAAGACTTTCCGCAATCTGCCGGTATCCATTCCTTATAAAGGAGAATTGATACTTCGTGGCGAGGCAGTAATAACATATTCCGATTTCGACAAAATAAATGCAGGAATAGAAGAGGTAGCGGCAAAATACAAAAATCCTCGCAATCTTTGCAGCGGTTCTGTAAGACAGCTGAACAATGAAATAACCGCAAAGCGGAATGTGAATTTTTTTGCATTTGCTCTTGTAAAAGCGGATGGAGTTGATTTTCATAATTCCAGGGAAGAACAGTTTTTATTTTTGCAGGAGCAGGGATTTCAGACCGTAGAATTTAAAAAAGTAGATAAGAATACTATTATCCCCGTTATTGAAGATTTTGAAAAAAAGATTGAAAACTACGATGTACCGTCGGATGGATTGGTCATCGTTTATAATGACATTGCTTATGGGCAATCTTTAGGGACCACCGCAAAATTTCCCAGAGATTCTATCGCTTTTAAATGGGAGGATGAAGTAAGGGAAACAATGCTGAAGGAGATCGAATGGAGTCCGAGCAGAACCGGCCTCATCAATCCCGTAGCGATTTTCGAGCCGGTAGAACTGGAGGGAACCACTGTGAGCCGTGCGTCGGTTCATAACATAAGTATTCTGCGCGGGCTGAAGCTGGGAATCGGCGACCGCATTACTGTATATAAGGCCAATATGATCATCCCGCAAATCGCTGAGAATCTGACAAAAAGCGATAATGTGGAGCTTCCCAAGGAATGTCCGGCGTGCGGAGGAAATACTGAGGTCAGAAAGGTGAATGAGGTACAATCGCTATATTGCATCAATCCATTTTGCAGCGCGAAGAAAATAAAGGCGTTTACCTTATTTGTAAGCAGAGATGCCATGAACATCGAGGGGCTTTCGGAGGCTACGCTAGAGAAATTCATAGCCAGGGGATATATTCATGAATATGCGGATATTTTTCATCTGGAGAAATATAAGGATGAAATCATAGAGATAGAGGGATTTGGGGAAAAATCGTATACAAACCTCATAAACAGTATTGAGACCGCAAGAAAGACGACTTTGCCCCGCCTGATTTATAGTCTTGGAATTGCCAATATAGGCCTGGCGAATGCGAAGATGATATGCAGATATTATCGCTATAATCTTAATGCTATGATAGAGGCAGATACGGAGGATTTAAACGGAATTGACGGAATTGGCGGGGTAATAGCCGCTGCCTTTTATCAATATTTCAGAGAAGAAAACAACAAAGCGAATCTGGAGAATCTGTTAAAAGAAATAGAAATAGAAGTGGAAGAGGCACAGGAGGGCAGCGAAATGCTAACCGGCAAGGTATTTGTCGTCACCGGAAGCCTTAATATTTACGCCAGCCGCAATGATTTGAAGGAAGCGATTGAGAAGATGGGCGGAAAAGTGACCGGGAGCGTGACATCAAAAACCGATTGCCTGATCAACAACGATATTGCCTCTTCTTCATCGAAAAATAAGAAGGCTAAGGAACTGCAAGTACCGATTCTTACGGAGCAGCAATTTATAGAACAGTTTTTAGGAGGAGAAAATCATGCCAATTAAGACACAGAATGATTTGCCTGCAAAAGGGATACTGGAAAACGAAAATATATTTGTGGTGGACGAAAACAGAGCGCTTCATCAGGACATTCGTCCGTTGCAAATCTGTATTTTGAATCTTATGCCCATCAAGCAGGATACGGAACTTCAATTGTTAAGGGCGCTGTCGAACAGCCCTCTTCAAGTGGATGTATCGTTCATGAAAATGAACAGCCATCGCTCACTCAATACTTCTATGAACCATTTGAATAAATTCTATAATACCTTCGATGAATTGAGGGAAAACAAATACGACGGTTTGATTATTACCGGAGCGCCGGTGGAGCAGATTGCCTTTGAAGAGGTGGATTATTGGGATGAACTGTGCGAAATCATGGAGTGGTCAAAGCGAAATGTGACCTCTACTTTACATATCTGCTGGGGAGCACAGGCCGGACTTTACTATCATTACGGACTGAACAAGGAACTTCTTCCGGAAAAGCTTTTCGGCATATATGAGCATAAGATAATGAACCGGAAGATTCCTCTCGTAAGGGGATTTGACGATTACTTTCTCGTTCCTCACAGCCGGCATACGACGGTATCCGCAGATGAAGTACACGCATGCAAAGAGCTGATGGTACTGGCGGAATCGCAGGAAGCCGGAGTGACGCTCTGTATGGCAGGGGAAGGAAAGCAAATATTTGTCATGGGACATCCGGAGTACGACCGCATGACGCTTCATAACGAATATGTGCGCGATAAGGAAAAGGGGCTGCCCATAGACATCCCGCAAAATTACTACCCGAACAATGACCCTGAACAAAAGCCGAGTCTCCAGTGGAGAGCTCATTGCAACTGCTTGTATGTGAACTGGCTGAATTATTATGTATATCAGGTTACGCCGTATGATTTGGATGAAATGCCGTTTGTTTATACGATTTAGCGGGATTGTGAGGGACTTTGTTGTAAGTATTAATTCCGCAAATAACCGCATAATTCATTGTGAAAATGGTGTAGTAGTGGTGTAGTAGCGTCCGAACTGGTGTAGTAAATGGTGTAGTAGGAAAATAAAATGGTGTAGTAGCCTTGGTACGGCAATGAGAATGAGGAGAGCATCGCGCCCTTCTCTTTTTTATTTGTCCACAAGCCCTATTTTGCCGCCATACAAGCCACAAAAACAAATTTAGGCTAAATCCACCGTCGAGAGAGGAAATAGCCTAGAAATCGAAAATATGAGGTTGAATAAAATTTTTGACTAACATTTTTTGAAACCCCCCCCCCCTATTGGAAAAATATGACTGACAGATTTTGATACCCCCCCCTATGCAGAGATCCTGGGCGGGAAAACTAGAAGATATTTATTGGAAAATTATGTTGATTCATGATGAAGCGTCAGTGAGGTTTTGGCGCGGAATCGTTTACTTCCTTTGACACCTGAACCTTTGCTTTTTCTGCGCGTCGCTTTTGCAACCTTTTCCAACGTTCGGGATATGTTTCTGCGTACCACTCCAGAAAGGAGTCATAGATATTGTCTTCTGCCCGTTTCCGCGCCATCGCGGCGTCATTAAGCTCCTTATATCCCCCAAGATAATACTTCTTGCGCTTAAACATGATTTCCGCAATCCACCTTTGAGACCTCTTATCAAAGTAGACGCCAGTATGTCCTGAGGTATTGGACGAGCTAAGGGACGCCGGAAGGCGACACGGCGCAGTGCCGGCAACCGTCAAATCCCTTGTATTTTGAATACGCACATGACCACACGATACCGTGTTCCCCTGTATAAGACACTGGCGCGAAACATCAACTTCTTTTCCGCAACTGCACTTGCAGTGCCAGACCATAGGCATGCGATTACCACGCTTCGCATCTAAAACCGGATACAGTGCGGTGAGTTCCCCGAAAACCTGCCCGGCAATATCTTTGTATTTAGGATTTCTGTTTTTTCCAATTTGCTTTTTAGCAGCTTCTCTTTGTAGGCACCCGCAACTTTTGGTGGAGCCATTCCGCAGATTCACAGTAGCCACGTCGCAACTTTCCCCGCAATCGCATTCACAATGCCATACCACAGATGAGCAGAGCCTCTTGTCCGTTGGGTACTTAGCTACCAGTCGCCCGAAGCGCTGTCCCGTTAAATCTCTAATTTTCTGCATACTTCCTCCTAAACGCAACAAAAACAGGGCGTATAAAACACCCCGTAATTGCCTTTTATTTATTCGAAAATCCCTGTATCATGCCATCCGTCGCGAATTTCTTCGTCCGTGCCATGAAAGGCACTTTCGTCCGAGTTATGAAGCACAGTCTCGATAAACCCTGCGTATTCCTCGACGCTTCCCATGTCTTCAATTCCGCTCTTCCCAAAACGCTCCTCATAAGCCTTATCTATACTTTCGCTTGCGATTTCCCATTGCTCTTCACTATCGAATAACCTCTTGCAGTTTTCCCATACATCTCTTCTCACATCTTTCTCCTTTCGCCCTTGAACCATCAAGGGATGCAAGTGCCTTTATCATATCATAACTGGCACAATTTTTCAACTTTCAGCCTTCCATCAACGGAGCCGGGCGGCTAATCCACGGCTGACGCTCCGGGGAGCGTTTCGGCTTATAAAAATTCCACATCTACGACCTTGCATAAATTATCTTCGCGGGAGCCGATGTTGAAGATTTTTCCAATTTGATAGTAGCTACGGATTTCTTCTTCGGTACCGTTTATTTTCGTGATGATAGTATCGCTGTTGGAAAAAGCCACTTTCACTACTCTCATAATTTCCCTTTCTGACGGTTTGGGTTGACCGACAACCACACGTTTTTTTATTCCACTTCCCATTTCTCATACAAATTGACGATTGCGATAAAGTCATTTGTGGCATCCGGCCAATAGTGTTTTGCGGCTTCCATAAATTTTTCATCCGTAATCACTCCCATGAATGGCGGCTGGTAATCTTTGAAACCACACTTCTCCATTTTCTTTATGCCACAGTAAGTAGGATGCTACAGAACAAGCAATACCTTGGAGACGAATTCTATCCTTCAATTATTGATGAGGAGATATTTGAAAAAGCAAGGTTAGAAAAACAAAAGCGAGCAGAAAAACTCGGAAGGATATGGGAGCCTAAAGATGTACCGAAAACGGATTATCCTGTAAAGTTCAAAGCAAAACCTCTGGTACAAAAATATGACGATCCATATAAGCAGGCAGAATATGCTTACAGTTTGATAGAAAGTGAGGTGTAACCAGTGGCAGTTAGCAGGAATGTAACAGTAATTCCAGCAATTAAACGAATCGGAAATAATAAAAATAGTGAGAGTAAACCCAAAATACGAGTAGCGGCATACTGCCGAGTTTCAACGGATAGTGAGGAGCAGGCCTCAAGTTACGAAATTCAGATTGAGCATTATACAAACTATATTAAGAGGAACAAGGGATGGGAATTGGCAGGTATTTTTGCGGATGACGGTATCACCGGTACCAGTACGAAAAAGCGTGATGAATTTAACCGCATGATTGAAGAATGTATGGCAGGAAATATTGATATGATCATCACAAAATCCATCAGCCGATTTGCTAGAAATACGTTGGATTGTCTTAAATACATCCGGCAGTTAAAGGATAAAAACATTGCTGTGTTCTTCGAGAAAGAGAGTATCAACACCATGGATTCTAAGGGTGAAATATTACTGACTATCATGGCATCCCTTGCCCAGCAAGAAAGCCAATCCTTAAGCCAGAACGTTAAGCTGGGTATTCAGTATCGATACCAGCAAGGTGAAGTTCAGGTCAACCACAAGCGTTTCCTTGGTTACACCAAGGATGAAAACAAGCAATTAGTGATTGATCCAGAGGGTGCTAAAGTTGTTAAACGGATTTACAGAGAATACCTTGAAGGAGCCAGTCTTTTACAGATAGCCAGAGGACTAGAAGCGGACGGCATTCTCACAGCGGCAGGCAAAGCAAAATGGAGACCTGATACACTAAAAAAGATACTACAGAATGAAAAGTATATTGGTGATGCCCTTCTACAAAAAACATATACAGTTGATTTCCTTTCTAAAAAGCGAGTAAAGAATAATGGCATTGTTCCCCAGTATTACGTAGAAAACAGCCATGAGCCTATCATTCCACGTGAACTTTTTATGCAGGTTCAAGAAGAGATGGTTCGAAGAGCCAATCTTCGCGGCGGCAAGGGTGGTAAAAAGCGAGTTTATAGTAGTAAGTATGCCTTATCAAGTATTGTTTACTGCGGACAATGCGGTAATATTTACCGACGAGTACATTGGAATAACCGAGGTTACAAGTCTATTGTTTGGAGATGTGTCAGTCGTTTAGAGGAAAAAGGCTCTGAATGTACGGCCCCTACCATAAACGAGGAAACATTACAGGCAGCAGTGGTTAAGGCTATTAACGAACTTTTGGATAACAAAGAGCCCTTCCTCTCAATGTTACAGAAAAACATAGCTACCGTCCTTAATGAAGAAAATGATAATACCACCGATGATATTGATAGAAAATTGGAAGAGTTACAACAACAGCTCCTTATACAAGCATAATCAAAGAATGACTATGAAGATGTTGCTGATGAAATTCATCGACTTCGGGAATTAAAGCAAAATGCACTTGTAGAGAATGCAGAGCGAGAAGGAAAAAGGCAACGAATCAATGAGATGACAGACTTCTTAAATGAGCAGTCCCATGAGCTGGAGGAATATGATGAGCAGATTGTTAGAAGGCTTATTGAAAAAGTTACGGTATTTGATGATAAACTCACCGTTGAATTCAAATCAGGTGTTGAAACTTATATAAAAGTTAAAGAATAATTTGCAAGTGAATTGTTTTACTAGTCTCTGAACAACAAAAATATTATATTGACATAGGCGTAAATGTTGTTTATAATTAAAAACGACATTAATGTCGTTTTTGGTTATAAAGAAATTTTGGAGGAAACTATCATGTCTCCTAGGGTAAACGATAATTATAAGATAAATAAAAAACAAAAAATACTTGAAGCTGCCAAGAGGGTATTTATAAAAAAAGGTTATATTCAAGCGACCATGCAGGACATTATTGTTGAGGCGGGTATTTCAAGAGGCGCTTTGTATTCGTACTTCAATAATATTGAGCATGTATTTGAGGAACTTCTTAAGTTAGACGATGAAAAAGATATTACTTTTATTAATATTGATGATGACTACACTTCTTCTTGGAAGCAACTCGTAGATTGGATCAGATTTCAACAACATATTATATCGTCTAACAATGAATTTTTACTCTGTAAAAGTGAGTTCTTTTTAATAAAACACCGAGAATCTAACAAGTCAAGTAGCTCTTATATTACAGAGAGATATAAGAAGTTGATAACCGCAATCAGGGATTTTATAGATAAAGGAATTAAGAAAAAGCAATTCCATCCTTGCAAGTCATCAGAATTGATAGCTCTATATATGGTTTCATTTTTTGATGGATTAATGATAGATACATTTAATTTAAGTTTGGAGTTGACAAGGGTAAATGATCAAATTGATATTTTAATTTTTACATTAGAAAATATGCTTAGGCCAATTAAATAATATGAAGGAGTGTTTTTATGTTATTTCAAACTAAGAGAATCATTTTACGAAAAATGACTGCCCAAGATACAGAGATTTATCATAAATGGAGAAATGATATAGATGTTATGCAAACTACTGCTCCGTTGTTAGATGTTTACCGTATTGAAGAAACAGAAGAATTTGTTAATCAAATAATCTTAGGATCCTGCTCTTCAAAATGCTACATTATACTTGAGAAACAATCTAAAAAGCCAATTGGAATTACTTCGTTAATAAATATTGATCATAAAAATCGTAATGCAGAATGCATTATTGATATTGGAGAAAAAGAAGTCTGGGGGAAAGGGTATGGATTAGAGGCAATGAAATTACTTCTTGATTTCGGATTTCTGGAGATGAATTTACACAGAATATCGCTGAGAGTTTTTTCTTTTAATGGAGGGGCAATAAAATTATATGAGAAACTAGGCTTTCAGCAAGAAGGAAGAGCACGCGAAGCTATTTTCCGCGATGGAGTATGGCATGATATCATTCATATGGCAATTTTACAAAGTGCATATATAGAACAAATGAGAGAAAAGTAAAAAAATCATACAGAGGAACAGATTTCTTGAGTGAACAGTCATGTGAGTTGTAGGAATATGATGGGTAGTTGGTAAGGCAAATTATTGTGAAAGTAATAGTCTTAATTGCAGGAATAACAGGAAACGGAAAATTCCACTAGAATGAGTTACAGGAATATCGCAGAGGGGTTTATAGCAAGGGCATATACTCAAAATAGGCACGTCCCCACTGTCATGCGGAGGAGGGTTGTTAATGCTGAAAGATTATCAAAAACTTGCTATTGAAAAGGTAAGGGAAAATGCTAAAGGTAAAATTAAAGAAGATAGGGTTTATTTGGAGCAAATTTGTAATCAGTTTAGTGTTGATGTTGAAAAACTGATTAATCAAGTAATGCAAAGTCCTATTACCATAAACTTTCATCCGGATAGATTATCAAACAATAATAAAACAGTCATAGAGAATTTGTTGGAGCAAGGGCGGTATCATGGACAATTTCGTACCGGTACTACTAATGGTGGTAAAACAGCTTTTGTTGGCGGCGACCGCTTTATGTGGGAACAGTGCCTATTTCACAGCGCATATCCGAATAATTCGTTTGATCGCCCTAAATATGGCGCCTTGAATATTTTTAAATATATTGATGGAGCTTCTGTTCGTTTTGGTTCATGTTACCTTGTTTTGAAAAAAGAAATAATTGATAGATGTACTTTTTCATATGGAGACAGTTCGACTAATCCAACAACTTTATGCACAAATGACACTTTTGTTTGTGTTTTGGCAGATTTACTTAGAAATGTACAAAACAATGGAAAACTCCTAAATCAAGTAGTTTCATCAGAACAAGAAGCATTAGCGATTTTATTAAATAAAAGAGATGTTAAAGTCATAGGAAGAAATCTTGATTATTGCATTGAAACGCACATTCATGGAGATGTTCATCTTTTAGATGATGTAGATAGCTTTTATATGGATGAATCTTATCAGGAAACAACATTTGAAGAAAAAGCTAATGAGTTGTGTCATAGGTATGGGATAAAACTTAAATGGATTCCAAAGAGACAGATTAAGCTTGAAGAAATAGGCGATCTATTTCGCGGTCCAATGATTCCGCTATTAGCCAAGAAGATTGATACTATTTGGGGTAATAATCAAGGCGTTATGAACGCTGCCCTTCTGGGGAAAGCATCTCAAGATAGTGAACTTAACCCGGAAAAATGGAATGATATTGGAAGTCAATCAGAGGTTTTCCAATACATAAAGCAACTTTGGCATACAATTGGATATTTTGGTTGATATAAATGGTTTTATAATAAATCAGATTGTGGTTCTACAACCGCAGGAAAACATGATGAATATTCCAGCGATGCAGGATGAAATGCGCCGTCCCATGATGCTGATTGTATCGGCGAACAAAAAAGTGTATAGATAGAACTAAAACACCTATAAGATATAAATGGAGGTAATTTATGTTTAAAGAAAAAATTATTATAGAGATGAAAGAAGTATTCAAAGAAATTCCTTTTGGCATAGAGCATACTCTCAAAGTTTTGAAAAATGCAGAAGATATAATGAAAG
>JAEWPN010000131.1 GCA_023399455.1 Bacillota bacterium | reverse complement strand
TCCCACGGGGCTTGTTTCGGTGACTCTATTCGAAGTATTGTCCTTTTATTTTTCAAAAAAAAGACAGATTGGTACTTTAGGAGAAGTTATATTTTTTAAAAATTACATTTTACGGAAACTCAAGATTGTCGATTTCCTGACATAGATTTTACTATTCGGCCGGCGGCTTCATAGCAGTAATTTATGCATAGAAATACTGCTGCGCAGTATTTTGCGCTTGTACAACCCGGTTTTTCTGTTTTTACATAAATCTTACGAGCTGCTTACCTCTGACAGATAGAAGATAAAATAGAAAATATGATAAGCTTTATCGCGGAAACAGAAAATTTTTATCAACAAGATGAGGAGGAGTCTATGAAAAGAAGATTACACCAACTAACTGCTCTGCTTGGAGTATTGATGCTCAGCACATCCGTACTCGCAGGTTGCGGAAATACCGAAGCGGAGAAAGTCGTGGAAAGCCGCGAGGTGCCGGTGTCAGAAGAAAGCGTGGAGGTTGTGGCAGCGCCTGACCAGATCGAAACAGAAGCCGAGACTGCGGAAGCCATATCACCTAAGTACATATTTCTGTTTATTGGTGACGGAATGAGTTATCCCCAGATTCAATTGACAAATTATTACCTGAGTGCCGTTGCTGATACGAATGGAAATGATATTCTGGAGTCAAAAAACAATCTGAATATGATGAACTTTCCGGTGGCGGGTTCTGCTCAGACCTATGACAGCACTTCTTTCTGCCCCGATTCTGCATCTACGGCAACGTCTATTTCTACCGGTTACAAGACTTACAGCGGAACCATTAATATGGATGAGACCGGAACCATTTCATATGAAACTATTGCAGAAAAGCTTAAGAAACAGAAGGATTATGAGATTGGTATCATATCTTCTGTAAATATTAACCATGCCACTCCGGCCGCATTTTACTGTCATCAGCCTTCCAGAAATGCTTACTATGAAATAGGTCTGGAAATGATAGCCAGTGACTTTGATTATTTTGCCGGCGGGGCACTGTTGAAACCTACGGGTAATGACAAGGATAAGGAAGATCTGTACATGCTGGCTGAGCAGGCGAGCTATACGGTAGTGAAGACCCAGGCCGAAGCCGAGGCAGTTTCCGCTGATGTGGATAAGGCTATCATAATAGATGAGCATTTGGCGGATGCAGATGCTATGGATTATGATATGGACAGAGAAGAGGGAGACTGGTCTCTGGCAGATTATGTGGAAAAGGGAATCAGTGTGATGGAGGATTCCGAAAAAGGTTTCTTTATGATGTGTGAGGGCGGTAAGATTGACTGGGCCTGCCATGCCAACGATGCGGCAGCCACTCTGACGGATACATTAGCTCTGGACGAAGCTGTGGCTGTGGCCGTGAAGTTTTATGAGAAGCATCCGGAGGAAACATTGATTCTGGTAACCGGAGACCATGAGACCGGCGGCCTCACCATAGGTTATGCGGGAACGGATTATGATACCTTCCTTACAAATATTTCCAACCAGCATATTTCTTACGCCAAGTTTGACAGTGACTATGTGAAGGGTTATAAGGAAAACAAGTCAGACTTTGATACGGTGATGAAGGACATTACGGAGTTATTCGGGCTGGAGACACCTATTACAGAAGGCGGTGATAAGACTTCTCAAAAGGATAGTGCGGATAAACACCCTGAATCTGAGGATACCGGCGCTCTGGTGCTGACAGATTACGAATATGAGAAGCTTAAGAAGGCTTATGAAACTACTATGAGCCGTACCGGCGAGGAGAAAGAATTTTCACAGGAAGAATATGTGCTGTACGGGTCTTACGAGCCTCTTACTGTAACGATCACTCATTTGCTGAATAACAAATCCGGCATCAGCTTTTCTTCCTATGCCCATACCGGACTTCCTGTAGAAGTATTTGCTATGGGACCTGGGCAGGAGGATTTCGGAGGATACTATGACAATACTCAGATTTACACTAAACTCGCAGCACTTACCGGAGTAAACTGATAAGATGAAGAGTAATAGGAAAAGAGAGTTTCTATTTATCGTAGTTGGGATGCTGATGATTGCTTTTCTGATTATCCTTCCCACCGGATATGAAGATGCGGTAATCTATAGGGAGGCCGTGCGGTGCAAGGTAAAGGTTCTGTCCACCGATGAAAGCAGTGTGATTTCCTCCGGGCTGATTCAGTCCGGAGAACAAATCTGTAAGGTCGAGATACTGGATGGCAGATTTAAAGGCAGAGAACTGAAGGGAGTAAATATGCTCAGCGGCTCTCTGGAAAGTGATAAAATTTTTAAGGCGGGTGATAAGGCGCTGGTAGTAATCAGTGTGGATGGGCAGGGGAATCCTACGAATGTCACCATGTCGGATTATTACAGGCTGGATAAAGAACTTATTCTGGCAGGACTTTTTACATTCTTTTTAATTATGATAGCCGGTTTCAATGGAATGCGCGCCATTTTTTCCTTTATCATCAGCGTACTGTTAATTTGGAAGGTGCTGGTGCCTCTGTATCTGAACGGATATAACCCTATCGCGGTAGGGCTCTTGGTAACGGCTTTTTTGACAGTCATGATTATTTTCTTTGTGTGGGGAATAGATATCAAGTCTCTATCGGCTATTCTTGGTTCTCTTTTGGGAACGTTGATCACCTGCATTATGGGGATTACATTTACCGGTGTGCTAAAAATACACGGAGCGGTCATGGCCAATTCGGAATCGCTGCTGTATGCAGGGTATCAGCATCTGAATCTGACGGCTATCTTTATGAGCAGTATCGTTATCGGTTCTTGCGGCGCTATGATGGATCTGGCAGTGGATATTACCTCGGCTGTTAACGAGGTGGTAGAGAAGAAACCTGATATTGGATGGAAAGAGGCATTTGTTTCGGGAATGAACGTGGGCCGGGCAGCGATGGGGACTATGACTACTACACTCCTGCTGGCTTATTCCGGAGGATATATTGCTCTGTTAATGGTATTTATGGCTCAGGGAACTCCGATTATGCATATCCTTAACTATAAATATGTAGCATCAGAAGTACTGGATACCGTTGTAGGAAGCTTCGGGCTGGTAACGGTGGCACCGTTTACCGCTTTAGTCAGCAGTATCCTGCTTACAAAAAAGGAAGTTAAATTTTCACACCTAAAGCAACAGTAGAGATGCAGTAGTGATTTATTAGATAAAAGTCAGCATAAACGGTCATTTTATGACTAAGTGCCGGCTTTTATTTTTTATGTAAGAGGATCCGAGTGTCAAAAGTCATGTTTTATAATCTATGAGGCAATAGGACCAAAGCAGAAAGACTCCTGCTTTGGTCCTATTGCCTCATAAAGTTAACAGAAACGACTTTTGATATCCTGATCGTGATAGGAAAATGAGCTTATTACATAAAAAGTAATTGACAACTTTTCTTGTCAATGTTAGAATCATTATGACAAGGAAAGTTGTCATAATGATCTCATATAATATAATAAGACGAAAGGGGAGAGAGGAAATGCCCTTGTATAACAAGCTGAAAGAATACCGTGCGAAAAAGAGTTTAAATCAGCAGCAGTTAGGCGGTTTGGTGGGAACCTCCAGACAGACTATCAGTATGATAGAAAGAGGAGATTATTCTCCGTCCGTGACCTTGGCGATAAAGATTGCCAAGGTATTCGACACAGCAGTGGAAGACATATTTAATTATGAGGAGGAGAAATAAATGAAGAATAATAATGTGCTGATAAATGAAAATCAGGAAGAAATCATTAGAAAAGATAACAGAAAAGCAAGAAAAAGTTTTCTGATCGTTATTCTTGTTAGTGCTATAGTTGGTGCGATTTTCGGATTCTTTTCAATAATGGCGGGTGCTGCGATTCCAAGAATATCGGAGTCGTTTAGAGATTTCATGATAAACAATGCCGGAATGATAAGCATTATTTTTGCAGTCGCCGTACTCATCCTAACGGCAGCAGAGGTAATCGGGTGTATTCGAAGTATTGGATATAGCAAAAAGGCAGCGACAAGGCTCATAGAAAATGATGAAGAAATAAAATTAGAATCAATTGAAAAAAGACTTTCTTTTCATTTATGGATAACAAATGCGATGGTCATTTTACATTTTCTTTGTTTTTCCGTTATAGTATTCCTTTTTATGAACTTCATGGTAACGGGTAAAAGTATAGGATTTTTATTGTTTGCAGTTTTGATATTGGTAGTAGGTATCATAGCGATGACAATGCTGCAGCAAAAGCTGATAGATTGTATAAGGCTCTTGAATCCCGAGAAAAAGGGAAGCGTATATGATATGAATTTCCATAAAAGGTGGGAAGAAAGCAGTGATGAGGCCGAACTTTTTACTATTTACAAAGCGGCATATAAGTCCTATCGAGCAGTTAATATGCTGTGTATGATATTGTGGGTATGTTTTATGCTTCTAGGGCTGACTACCGGAATAGGTTTCCTTTCCGTTCTTACTGTTTTAATTATATGGGCGGTTTCAACAGCGGTATATTCTTATCATAGTATGAAAGCTGCTATGAAATAATGATAACTAGTAAATCAGAAGAGACACAGTTGACATTTATTTAAACAAATGATATATTGATGGAGAAAATTTAAAGAATAGGAGATGTGTGGATGATTATTTATTCTTGCTAATCAGTAACTGAATGATGTGCATGGTGATTCGGTCGTTAGAGTGATGTGATACAGCGGCCGGGGTTTGGTTATCATGCGTGCAGGAATAATTTTGATCGGACATCTTTTGATATTATTAATAAGGTATCATTCGTTATTATGAAGCTGGTAGGCCAAATAGTAAGTGTGTGATTTGTCAGGTGCAGATAATTATTTCTGCACCTTTTTTTCTGTAATAAGAAAGAAAGGGATTCGGTCACGAAAGTGGGCGAATCCTATAAAGCGGAGGTATATAAATGTCACAAATAAGTGTAAACCATTTAACTTTTTATTATGACGGAAGCTATGACAATATATTTGAGGACGTATCTTTCCAGATAGATACGGATTGGAAACTAGGATTCATTGCAAGAAACGGCAGAGGAAAAACTACTTTTTTAAATCTTCTTCAGGGGAAATATGAATACAAGGGAACGATAACATCCAGTGTGGAATTCGATTATTTTCCCTTTGCAATAGCCGATCGTTCCAGGGATACGCTGGCTGTGGTGGAGGAGATTTACCCGGATTACGAATTTTGGAAGGTATGCAGGGAACTAACGCTGCTTCAGGTAGATACGGAGGTTTTTTACAGGCCCTTTGACACC
The DNA here is from genome assembly GCA_023399455.1 of Bacillota bacterium. Classification (GTDB taxonomy): domain Bacteria; phylum Bacillota; class Clostridia; order Lachnospirales; family Lachnospiraceae; genus Kineothrix; species Kineothrix sedimenti. Next base: position 2,151 of record JAEWPN010000131.1, on the reverse strand, counting down.
TTAAGCAACGGAGAGCAGACGAAAGTAATGCTGGCGGTTCTTTTTTCCAAAGAAAACAGCTTCCTTTTGATCGATGAACCTACCAACCATCTTGATATGCAGACGAGAGAACTGGTCAGTAACTATTTAAATAAGAAGAAAGGCTTTATCCTCGTATCCCATGACAGGATGTTTTTGGATGAGTGCATCGATCACGTGCTGACTATCAACAAGACAAATATCGAAGTACAGCAGGGCAATTTTTCCAGTTGGTGGGAAAATAAGATGAGGCAGGATGAATATGAGCTGGCGGAGAATGAACGGCTGAAGAAGGATATCTACCGTCTAAAGGAATCAGCCAGACAGTCCAGGGAATGGGCTGACAACGTGGAAGCCACCAAAATAGGAAAAAAATCTGAGAAATATGAAAAGAATATTGATACCAGAGCCTATGTAGGGGAAAAGTCCCGCCGTATGCAGATGCGCCGCAAAAACACAGAAAGGCGGCAGGAGAGGGCGATAGAAGAAAAGTCGTCTTTGCTTAAAAATATCGAGACCACGGATGACCTTAAGCTGTTCCCGTTAAGGCATCATAAAGATGTGTTAGTGCGCCTGGAGAGTGTGGAAATCTCCTACTCGTTAAGTGGCGCATATGAAGACAGGAATGAAAAACAAATAATCGGCGGTTTCAATCTGGAAGTTCGAAACGGTGAAAAGATCGTGCTTCAGGGAAGAAATGGCTGCGGTAAGTCCAGTATCATAAAGGCTGTATTATCTAGCGCCCCGGAATCTGCGCGCTGCAGCTATGATATGGAAAGGGAGTATGCCGGAAAGGTGAGCGGACAGATCGAACCTGCGGGGGGCCTGGTCATTTCTTATGTACCTCAGGACACTTCTCACCTTTTGGGAAGCATCTCCGATTATGCTAAGAAGTATGATATTGATGAGACTCTTTTTAAGACATTACTCAGGAAGCTGGATTTCTCCAGAATCCAGTTCGAAAAGAACATGGAGGAGTACAGCGGTGGCCAGAAGAAGAAGGTTCTCATCGCGAGAAGCCTTTGTGAACAGGCTCACCTTTATATTTGGGATGAGCCTCTTAACTTTATCGATGTATTTTCCAGGATGCAGATTGAGGATCTGATCATGAAATATAACCCTACCCTTCTTATGGTAGAGCACGATAAAACGTTCGTCGACAAAATAAAAGCGAGAATAGTACAGCTTTAAACATGATATAACAACCGTTTGAAAAATGCGTTGCGATACTCTGTAGGAGTGAGTCCTGCAATTTTCTTATAGGCTTTGGCAAAGTTATGGCTGTCCGTAAACCCCAAGGATGCCGCAATTTCACTGATGGAAGCATTTGTATCCGTCAGCATGAAGTTGGCGGCATCCATTTTTACGTTCAGGATAAACTGCTTGAGCGGTATACCTGCTATATTGCTGAACAGATGGGAGAGGTATTTTTCGTTATAGCAAAAATGAGCGGCCACATCTGCCACCTTCAGATTCTTGTCTGTATTTGACTTCACATAATCGATAATATCATAGTACATCTGCTTCTGGGTTCGCTTCGAGCGCTGACTGACATTATTTTCCCGATAGAACTGGCTGTAAAGTTCGCAAAGAATAGTAGTAGAAAGATAGTTAGCGGTAGTACTGTCATAGTTGCTGCGAATAGCGTCCTGAAGCTGCTTCATGAGCACCACGATCTTTTCCGCATGAGGAATCTTTCCCTGGCGCGGAATAGCGATGGTGTATTGAGGAACGGTATAAGGATAAGCCGTATGCCTGGAGTTGGGAATGGCACTCAGGGCCACCTCATGGTCTATGGAAAAATGAAGCCAATAGAAGCTGCAATGGGAAGGTCGAATGCCCTTTCTGCGGTTGTTCGGAGGAGGAAGGGGAGGAAGCAGAAGAAACTCTCCTTCATTTATAGTAAATGGCTCCCCGTTATAGGAAATGTACAAGGTATCCTTTGTAACCACAAATAACTCATAGTCCGTCAGAGGAAAATCCTCATGCACCCAGTTAGGGGAAGGCGCTTCAAACTTTCCAGTCATGACATAATTCATCGGATGTTCAATATAAAATTCGTATACATACATAGAAAAATCACACCCTTTCTCACCTTGAGATACTTATTACCAAACGAAATGACACCTAAAT
>JAEWPN010000101.1 GCA_023399455.1 Bacillota bacterium | reverse complement strand
AAGCATACTACTTCCTAATAATGTCAACACACCAAAAATAATTCTTTGCTGAGGAAGAAATATTTCTGTTACAATTGATATTAAAATTCCTGCCAAAAAAACTATTCCGCCACGTATGGCTTTCTTTTTACCAAGACTCCAACAAATTCCTGACAATAAAATAAATGTCCAGCAAATACTTTGTTGCCAGATATACGCAAACTCCGAATGGAACCACTCAATATCGACTCGTTTTACATATACAATATCCCACATCGCATGGTACAAAGCCATGCTTAATATTGTACAACCTCGTAAAGTATCTAAACACTTATACCGCTTTTTCTTCTCCATATTACTTTTCCCTTTGTGTTCTATTCTCGAATCTATGATTTATGGTTTTACTCCCAAATGATCTTCTGGATAAAATTGCCCGCTTACATTTGCTTTATCAATTTCTTTAGTATCTTCCCAATTGTTAAAATGCCGCCACTCTGATACAAGTGGGCTTATACCTGCTTCCGTACAATATTTTTGTTGCACCTCATAGGGACGATACCTCTCATAAATGACAAGCATTTAACCAATTCTGAAACCTTTAATCATTTGCACCTCCTCTCTTTATGCACACCAGCACGTATTGTCAATGAATTTCATCAATTTTTTTGAATAAAAAACAATATGGAGCACGATTCTACCCTACAATCTGTTATTCCTTATCATATAACACCATTCCTGCACAAGGCGGACACCTTTGTTACCCGGCCAGCAAACAAATCGAAACACTTGCTATTGCAACTAATGCACTTAGTAATGTTCCCACCAAATATTTTTCTGCAAACGCTTTATTCTCCAATTGCTTATACCTTGCCAGACTTTTGGCCGTCAACACGAATCCTATCGCTCCATATTGTCCTAATAAGCCGAGGAGCAAAATGATTTCCCTTTCCAGTATCCCAATCCATGAACCTATCCGAATAGTCTCACTTACCGCATTGCCGTCGTGCGCCGGTCCTTTCTTATTTTCCTGTACATTATCAGCTTTTTCTATTGTATTAGGAATTTGTTTAAATACAAGTGATATAAAGATAGCCGCCGGTCTCCAGCAGATTAGCGCCGCTATAAAAATAGCTGCCGCTTTACGTACAGGGATAATTTTATTTTCCAGCATCAAAGGATATTTATCCATATCTATGTGAATGCGAAACATACCGCATACCAGCACCAGAATAAATATATGTATTATTTGATCCAGCAGAAACATGACATATTCATATCGCGCCGCCTTGGTATACTTCGCTTCAATATGCACTTTTAAAGAATCGACACATAGGTGTGACACACCAATAATTATTGTCATGTAGAATCCACGAAGCAAGTCGCCTGTCAGCCACGGTGTCAAAACGAACATTACTATCATATAGAGCAGACAGTGTAACAGCACATATCTGAAAGATGTCTTCTTTTTTTCTGCCACTTGATTCGTCTGAATATAGAAATCACCTAATAAATGCCCTATTATAATTACTTCCATATGTCCCCTCCATACGTTTTTTCCACATATTGCAAAGCTATGAAATCCAGCTCTCTGATTTTATTCGCATTTCCTCTTCTCATAATCGAATCAGCATTTTGTCTTGTAGAACCTAATATCTGAGAAATCATAAATGCAGTATTTTTTTTGACAATAACGCTTTCCGGTTCTATTATTTTTCCGTCGATAGCAATGGGACTAACTGCCATCACTTCACTCATATGAAAGCTTTCCGGTCTGTGCCCGTCCGCTTTGTTGTATTTTCTCATCGCAATCATATATTCCAATTTTATATTCAATAATTCCTTCGCAATTTCCTCCCCGCTTATTTCCGTCCCGGCAGCAGCAAACGGGTACAACAATTCCAAAATAACAAGCACGATATTCTGCATATATATTTGCTGTGCCTTTAATACATTGGAAGCGTTTATCAAATGGTTGACTAATATATCATCCTTTTCAGAACAAATTCTCACATTTTGCAGCTGCATTTTAGAAGCCTCTTCAATCGCCTGTCTGGCCCTGTGATATACCGGACCATCCTGCTGCGTCGACAGCCCCTCTTCCACTTTCACCGTCCATTCTCCCACTCCGATTCCTGCCCGGATTTTTACAGGTTTCATCAGCATTTCAAACAGCCGAAAAAACAGCACTGCTGCTGTTACATCAAAAAACATGCCCTGTAATTCATCTCCCGCACTAAATGTGACTCTATACTTTATATCATTACGGAATAAATCATTCAGACAGTCAATATACCTGTTCATATATTTTTGCATACTATTTCGTTGAGCAATCGGATACATCCTAGACTTTTCTACGTCCATTATCAGCGATACGTAATTTTCCATAATGCACCTCCTGCACATTATTATATTTCTTTTTTTTTTATAATGCAACTGTTTTTAGTTGCATTTTCTCTTTGCAATTATTTTTAGTTGCAATATTCGAATCTTATCCGACCGCATGAGCCCCTGCCAGTTGATGGTACTATTACTTAATTCCAAAATTTCGATATGACTCCGATAACATTGCGATAATTTGATCGGTATTCAATCCCTGCAAATCTTTTACATCCATCCAGTCAAAAGAAGCCGTTTTCTTCTGTAGACCAAGTCCTTCGAAATATGTCTGTGCAAAATTATTGTATTCTTCCTCTGTGATGCTTTTTCCACTGCTGTCGGTGTACGCTGTCTCCCCTATATAATCTTCTCCTCCATATACGGTATCCTTGTTCACAAGCGGAGTCTCCATTACCACATCATTTACTACATTCAGCGCTCTTATGTCTTCATGATACTCATTCGGTCCAACCTTTGCAAAATCGCCGAGAATATAATAATCCTGCATACCGTCAGCCGAAAAAGAACTATAAACGGTTACTTCATCCGTTATGATATCCACCTGAGAATTCCCTTCTATAAAATTTGTCCCCAGTTCTTCTATATTTCCTTCCGGATTAATTTCATAGAAACGATTATAGGAAAAAACTCCCGTCCCCCCACAGTTCGATATGATCAGATCTATCATTCCATCATAATCAAGCTCCGCCAATGCGAAACAATACAGGTCGTCCGCATACTCGATATCGGTCGCCCATTTTTCGACCTGTTCCGCAAATATCTGTATCTGCCTGTCGGAGCTGAGCTCCCCATTCAAACCTGCGACATATTCCGCATAGCCCTGCCAGGTTCCCATTACAGACGGCACACTATCTGTCAGACCTTGCTTTTGAAGGTATTCTTCCAAGAAAACATCCCTGTAAAAAGCAGGCCCGTTTTCTGTCTCCTGCTCTAATATATATCCTCCCAAGTCATAATCCAGGTAAAACATATTATCCGGATTCTCCTGCAAAAAGACCTTGACCTGATTCCAAGTGTTCCCCTCGTCCTTATACCGTACAACAGCGATGACATCAGTCTTTCCATCCTCGTTATAGTCCTTAAAAGCCACTGCTGATACTCCGTCGAAATTGTCTGTTACGTTTTCCGGAAAAGTATAGATTTCCTGTCCGCCCTTCAGCAATTTAAATGTAACATCCCTCGTATTTTCTCCATCCGGAGCAATTGACGCAAAAGTAACTTCTCCCCAGTCATCTAATGTAACTTCAAAGGTCTGATCTTCTATAATGCCCGGTATATCACTAATCCCCTGGGAATTCTCCGGCGGATTCTCAGGTAATATAGTCTGTCCTGTATCTTCTTGTATCGCTGACGGCTCCTGTTGCGCACTTTTCTCGTCACCACAGCCGGCTAAAGTTATCATAAGCCCAAAAATAAACATAAACTTTTTCATATTTTCTCCATTTTATTACTACCATCCATCGACAAGGTTTCTCATGGTTCAAGATACATAAGGCCTTGTCAATCGATGGTAGTATAAGTCATGATTATTAACACAATAAATAGTATATCATATCCATGGATAAAGTACCACAAATCCAAACCGCTTATTGCAGTACTTTGGGAGCGCTGAGACGGGGCTCTACACATTCTGCCGAGGCTTCAAATGCCAAAAAGCCGCCGCATCATACTGTTTTCAGCAGATGCAGCGGCTTTTTAGGTAATGGAGTGTTTTATTGCTTTTATTGTAATTATCCTTTTACCGCTCCGGCAGTCATTCCATCGATAAAATACTTCTGGAAGCAAAGGAATACAACAAACACCGGGATGATGCCGAACATGGAGCCGGCAATCAGTACATCGTAATTGTTTCCGTAGGGCGTTAACAAAGTATTAA
>JAEWPN010000113.1 GCA_023399455.1 Bacillota bacterium | reverse complement strand
GGAAGATATTTTAAATGCGGATAATATGAAGGAGCTCATAGGTGATATTTCGATTAACGATATAAGCTCGAGCTATGCATATGCCGTGAACGCGGAAGGAATTATGCTTTATCATCCTACGGCGGAGAAGATCGGTCAGCCGGTGGAAAATGAAGTAGTGAGTAATCTGGTCACACAGCTGGCAAAGGGAGAGGTTCCTGAGCCGGATGTAGTAGCTTATGAATTCAATGGAGTTATGAAATATGCAGCCTATTACATAGGCACGGATGCGAAATATATTCTGGTTATTACCACGGATGAAGACGAGATTTTTGCTCCAATTAACGACATTATAGAAAGATGCATTTATACCGGAATTGCCATATTGATTGCAATCTCGATTTTGGGCTTTTTTGTAACTGATTTTACGGTAAAGCCCATCAATCGAATCACCTCCGTTATTGCGAAGCTGTCGGATATGGATTTTACGGAGAACGATTACCAGATAAAGTTAAACAAACGAAGGGATGAAACCGGAAGTATGAGCCGGGCGATTTCCAGCCTGAGGGAACAGCTTAGGGAAATGGTATCGGAGATAAAGCAGCTTAGCGAAGAGATTTTCCGCTCTGCGGATACCTTGAGCGCAGGAGCAAAGAATACGGCGGAGACTATGGGGGAAGTGGAAAAGACCGTTGCAGAAATTGCTCAGGGGGCTACCTCCCATGCGCAGGAAACGCAAAGGGCAACGGAAAACGTTATCCTCATGGGCAGTATGGTAGAGGAAACGAATGCGCAAGTCGAGGGCTTGAAGGGCAATGCGGAGTCGATGAGAAGTTCCAGCGACGAAGCGGTGAATATCTTAGGGCATTTGGAGGAAATCAATAAGAAAACGCAGGATTCCATCGATACAATTTATGAACAGACGAATACCACTAACGAATCGGCTGTTAAAATACGTGAGGCCACAGCTATTATTACATCGATTGCCGAAGAAACTAATCTGTTGTCTTTAAATGCGTCCATCGAAGCGGCGAGGGCAGGCGAACAGGGCCGGGGCTTTGCAGTGGTAGCAGCTCAGATACAGAAGTTGGCGGAGCAGTCGGATGAATCGGCAAGGCAGATAGAGATGATCGTAAGTTCCCTTATCAGCGATTCGCAGGATGCGGTAGAGACGATGAATTCGGTAAAAGAGGTCATCGGTCAGCAGAGTGAAAATGTCAATAAGACAAATGATGTCTTCAAGCAGGTCAAAACGGGCATAAGCAATTCGGCAGTCGGAGTGACGGCTATTGCCGACAGAACAAAGCAATTGGACGAAGCGCGTGTAAGCGTTGTGGATATTGTGCAGAACCTGACGGCTATTGCGGAGGAAAATGCGGCCAGCACGGAGGAAACCTCCGCGTCGGTAACAGAGGTAAGTGCTATAATTGGTGACATTTCTGATAATGCGGAACGGTTGAAGGAGATTTCCGATAAACTGGAAGAGCATATGGAAATATTCAAACTATAAAATATACATATTTTAACAACAAAGGGAGGTGAAGGCTTCCCTTTGTTATATTATAATAATATATGATATAAAAAGTGCTTCACAATTTTTACATATTTATTGGTTATACTGAGAAATAATGAATAGGAAGGAACGGCGATATTATGGACAAGCTGAAAATTTTGGTTGTAGATGATGAAAGCAGAATGAGGAAGTTAGTCAAGGATTTTCTTGTTAAAAATAATTATGATGTGATAGAGGCGGAGGACGGAAGTGACGCTCTCGATATTTTTTTTGAACAGAAGGATATTGCGCTCATCATTCTGGATGTTATGATGCCTAAGATGGATGGCTGGGAAGTGTGCCGGGAAGTGAGAGAATATTCTAAAGTCCCTATCATTATGCTTACGGCAAAAGCGGATGAGCGGGATGAATTGCAGGGGTTCCAGCTGGGAGTGGATGAATATATTTCAAAGCCCTTCAGTCCTAAGATACTGGTGGCGAGAGTAGAAGCTATTTTACGCCGGACCAATCAGACGAATACGGATGAAGTCATGGAGGCCGGCGGTATTCAGATGAACAAGGCCGCACACATCGTTATAATCGATAATAAAGCGATAGATTTAAGCTATAAGGAATTTGAGCTCCTCGCTTACTTTATGGAAAACAGAGGTATAGCTCTTTCCAGAGAAAAGATTTTAAATAATGTCTGGAACTATGATTATTTCGGCGATGCACGGACAATTGATACCCATGTAAAAAAGCTGAGGAGCAAGATGGGGGAGAAGGGCGATTTGATAAAAACGATATGGGGAATGGGTTATAAATTCGAAACGGAGTGAAAAAGCAGTTAAGGCGGAATGATAAAAATGAAATATTCTATTAAAAGACAGTTTGCGATAATTTTTATCGGATTGATGACAGCTACTATATTGTTGTGCTGGTTTATTAACAGTACATTTTTGGGAGAATATTATCTGAATAATAAGATGAATGCGCTCAAAAATGCATATTCCGTAATTAATAAGGCGGCCAGTGCAGGGAATATTTTGACTGAAGAATTCGGAATACAGATACAGAGAATTGCCGAAAAATATAATATCAATCTAATCGTACTGGATGCGGATTCCCAGACGAGGATAACCTTCAGCAGTGACCCCGAGACCATGAGCAGACGCTTATGGGACAATTTTTTTAATTCAGGCAGTAATAACAGCATTGTCTTGGAGGAAAACAGTCTTTATTCGGTACAAAGGATGACCGATTCCAGAACGATGACAGAATATATAGAAATGTGGGGCGTTTTGGATAACGGCAATATCTTTCTTCTCCGCAGCGCCTTGGAGGGAATACAGGACAGCGTATCCATTGCCAATCGTTTTCTTGCCTATGTAGGTATAGGTGCGGCGGTAGTCAGCGGAATCGTTATTTTAATGGTATCCAGAAAGGTAACCGAGCCTATATTGGAGCTGGCGGACATCTCGGAACGGATGATACATCTCGATTTCGATGCCAAATATTATGGAAAGAGCAAGACGGAAATTGCATTGCTGGGAAATAATATTAACGAGCTGTCAAATACTCTTGAAGCCACGATTTCAGAATTAAAGACGGCTAATAATGAATTACAGAAGGATATAGAGAAGAAAAATGAAATAGATGAAATGCGCAAGGAATTTTTGGCCAATGTTTCCCATGAGCTGAAAACTCCCATAGCTTTAATACAAGGCTACGCGGAGGGACTGAAGGAAGGAATAAACGACGATGCGGAAAGCCGGGAATTTTACTGTGATGTAATTATCGATGAGTCCGCCAAGATGAATACGATGGTCAAAAAGCTCCTTACGCTGAACCAGCTGGAATTCGGCAATGACGTAGTATCAATGGAGCGGTTTGATATAGCAGCGTTAATAAGAACCTATATCCAGTCGGCGGAAATATTGACCAGACAAAAGGAAATATCGGTGTATTTCCATGAACAGGAATCCGTTTTCGTATGGGGGGATGAATTCAAGACGGAGGAAGTATTTGCAAATTATTTCAGCAATGCCATGAACCATGTGGCGGGTGAAAAGATCATCGATATAAAGCTGAATAAAATGGAGGACAAGGTTCGAATTTCTGTTTTTAATACAGGAGAGCAGATTCCGCAGGACAGCCTTTCACATTTATGGGAAAAATTCTATAAGGTAGATAAGGCCAGGACGCGGGCGTATGGAGGAAGCGGAGTGGGCTTATCAATCGTAAAGGCTATTATGGAATCCATGAATCAGGAATGCGGTGTAATGAATTACGATAATGGTGTAGAATTTTGGTTCGAATTAGCAGCGAGATAAACAAGAGGGCTTTTCAGAATCTGCAAAATGATGTATAATAGGAGCAATATGTGAGCTTGTATATACATAAGCAGATGGGAGTTAACATGAGAAGAGGGAAAAAGATAGGAATTGTTTTAGTGGCTGCGATGTCTTTGATGCTGACGGCCTGTGGAGAATCCGTTCCCGAAATGACGGAAGAAGAAAATGCGCAGGTGGTGGAATATGCGGCGGGATTATTGTTGAAATATGATCAGAATTATGAAAACAGACTGGTAGAAGAGGAACCGGAAGCGGCGGGAAAAACTTCGGAAAAAGAGAGGGCGGAAAGCGGCGAGATAGAACAAGAGCCTCAAGTACTTCAGAAAGAAACTCGGACGGCGAATACATCAGCTGTTGAAGCGAATAATAGTGATCAGGGTTTTTGTGGAATACAAGGTGTGGAAGTAAAATATATTAACTATGAATTAACGGATGTTTATCCGGATGAAAATGTTGAAGAAGCATCTTATGCCATGAGTGCCGAAAGCGGATATAAATTTTTGGTTCTCAACTTTGAAATGAAGAATACTACTCAGCAGGATATAGATGTGAACATGGCTTCTACCGGGGCCAAATTCAAAATATCTGTTAACGGCGGACAACCGGAATATGCGTTGACTACAATACTTCTCAATGACCTATCTACTTTTATGGGAACGATAGGTGTGGGAGATACGAAGGATCTTGTTTTGGTAGGAGAAGTCTCAGAGCAGGAAGCAAATGCCATATGGTCTGTTGCTTTGGCGCTAGGGGAGGAGTCTTTGACCGACCCTGTTGCTTCGGATGTTTCAGCCGATGCTACAGATTCAGCCGTAGCTAATGCTGACTAAGTAACAGAAAAATAAAATAATCATATATATAATAAGTATATATAGCGGCAAAATTATTTTGCAATTATTAGTGACAGACTACTTTGTTGATAGAACATGATGGTCTGTCATTGTTTTTCGGGATCTTATCGTAATTTGTGTTTTGCAAAATCCGCATAAAATGGGCTTTTTTGTATAATGTTCAAAAAATTTGTAAAATTTGTTAGATTTATGATTGACATTTGTATTTAGGAATGATATACTCATTTTCGTTGCCGACGAAGAATGACAGAGCGGCAGCGGGCAGAACCTTGACAAATAAACAGTAATGCAACCCTGAAAATTCTTAAATGAGAGCATGCCCCGGAAGGGGAACATGCAGTATCATGAATGAAAATTCAGAGAACGGCATCCGAAAGGATGCAACCTAAAA
>JAEWPN010000093.1 GCA_023399455.1 Bacillota bacterium | reverse complement strand
GATTGCAAGTACGGATATTCAGTAAAGGATTCCGTTATGACACTTACTTTGATCAAGTCCGGTATCGAGCCGAATCCGGTAACGGACCAGGAGGAGCATTTCTTTACCTACTCCTTATATCCTCATGCGGGCAGCTTGAGAGAATGTGATACAATAAAAGAAAGCTACTGCCTGAATGTGCCGCTTTTGTCTGTGGAATCCGGTAAGGCGGGCGTTAAGGAATCCCTTCTTTCGGTGGATGCACAAAATATCATGATAGAGACGGTAAAAGTGTCGGAGGACGGAGAGGGAATCATCATCCGTATGTACGAATATGAAAATGCAAAGACCCGAGGTACGGTATCCTTTGGGATGGGCAAGACGATCAAAAAGGTTTACGAGTGCAATCTTATAGAAGAGAAAGAAGATAATTTGGTAGAATATACGGACAAAGAATTCCGGTTTACCATAAAGCCCTTTGAAATCAAAACCTACAAGGTGATTTTGTAAGTGAGTGAGTTATGAGAAAGGCATGGTATCATGGTGCAAGAGGACAAGATATTTCAGGACGGACAAGAGGTCTGTATCTATAAGGATGTGTCACGCCCTGCGAAAGAGAGAGCGCTGGATTTGCTGAGCAGGCTGACCCTGAGGGAAAAGGTTGGACAGCTCAATCAACGGCTTTATGGCTTTAATGCCTACCTCCGCATGGGGGAGGACGTGCAACTTTCCGATGAGTTCAAGCGGGAGGTGGAGCTGTGGGGAGGGCTGGGAGCTCTTTACGGGCTGTACCGGGCCGATCCCTGGTCTGGAAAAGATTATGAAAACGGACTTTTTGGAGAAACGGCGATCAAGGCCTATAATCTAATGCAGGAATATGTCATAGCCCATTCCCGTTTCGGGATTCCTGCGCTCTTATCCAGTGAATGTCCTCATGGGCATCAGGCTTTGGATGGATATTTGCTTCCTGTCAATCTGGCGATGGGTGCTACCTTTCATCCGGCGCTGGTAGAGGCGGCATATCATATCTGCGGTATGCAGATGAAGGAAATGGGCGTGGATCTTGCGCTCATCTCCATGCTGGATGTGCTCAGAGATCCCAGATGGGGAAGGAGTGAGGAGTGCTTTGGCGAAGACCCTTATCTTGCTTCCGTTATGGCGGCGGCAGTGGTGAGAGCCGTGCAGGCGGAGGGAGTAGGTGTGGTGGCGAAGCATTTCGCTGCCCAAGGTGAGACTACCGGAGGAGTGAATGCCAGCGCGGCGCGTATCGGTGAGAGAGAGCTTCGGGAGATTCACCTGCCTGCGGCGAAAGCCAGCGTGGAGGAAAAGGTTGCTGGAATTATGGCGGCCTATAATGAAATAGACGGAATCCCCTGCCATGCCAATGACTGGCTGTTGAAAAAGGTGCTGCGGGAGGAAATGGGGTTCGATGGAATTGTCATGGCGGACGGCTTTGCTGTGGATCGGCTGGATATGCTTACCGGCGATACGATGAGTTCCGGCGCCGCCGCCCTTATGAACGGTGTGGATATGTCCTTGTGGGATAACGGTTTTACTTTGCTGGAAGAGGCGATAAGCCGCGGACTGGCTGAGGAAAAGAGGCTGGATGAGGCGGCGCTTAGAGTTCTGACGCTGAAGTTTGAAAGAGGGCTGTTCGAGCATCCTTATCTGGAGGAGGAAAAAAGAAAATTTGATTTTTCGGCTTGCCAAGAGAACCGGTATCTTGCAGAGGAGTCCGTTGTCCTATTAAAAAATGACAGCCGCATTCTTCCTCTTAGTGAGGACGGAATAAGCAGTCTTGCGGTAATTGGCCCGGATGCGCTTTACATTTATTCTCAGCTGGGAGATTATACTCCGCCGTTAAGACCCGGGACGGGTTCGAGTGTTGCGGAGGGAATCTTACAATTTGCAGAAAAAAAAGGAAAGATACGTGTCACAGTGTGCAAAGGCTGCGGCGAAGAAGATGATAAGGAACAGCTTTCACATTGTGGTGAACCGTATCCTGACCGTGAAGGATTGTTCTCTCAGGCAATAAAAGCTGCGCAGGAAAGCGATGTTACGCTGCTAGTGCTTGGCGGTTCTTCCAGCCGCTTCGGGCAAGCGCAGTTCGATAAAAATGGAGCGGTCATAACGGATCGGAAGAAGAAGGCGAAGATGGACTGCGGCGAAGGCGTGGATTTATCCTCACTCAAGCTTCCGAAAGAGCAGCTGGCGCTGGCGCTGGCCGTATATCAGGCTGCGAGAAAGACGGTAACGGTTGTGATTGCAGGAAGACCCTATGATCTTCAGGGAATTATAGAGGAAACGGACGCGCTTATGTACGCGTTTTATCCCGGACCGGAAGGTGGGAAGGCGCTTGCCGGGCTTTTATTCGGTGAGGTTTCGCCTTCGGGAAGAATGCCTGTATCCATTCCTCGCGGTGCACAGCGCCTTCCGGCGTATTATAATTACAGGAGTTCTTATGACGCCATGCACTACTGCGACGGCGAGGACGGACCGCTTTTTTCTTTCGGCTATGGACTAGGATACGGGGACGCAAAGTATTCGGACTTCAAATTACGACCGGATGAAGCATGTGAAGGCGATATGGTACTGGAATTCGATATAAAAAACGATGAAGACCGTACCGTATGGGCCGTGCCGATGGTTTTTATAAACCGTCTTAGGGGTAGTGTTATACCGAGAGCTAAAGAACTGATTGCCTTTGACAAGCGGAGACTTGCACCGGGGGAGAGAGTACGGGCGAGGATTCAATTGGGAAAGGAAACGTTTTTTAACTGGAACAGGAAAATGGAATATAAGACAGACCCTGGAAGGGCCCGCATAATGCTTTGGGACGGCGAAAAGGACTTATGGAGCGGGGATATCGGATTAGGATAATATATCCATGTTAGAATATCCAAGATAGGATATCTTTGAGATTGGAGATAAGGAATGAAGAAACAACAATTAACGACTGGCTGGCAGCTTTTATGGAACGATAGGCTTTTGGACACGCAGGTGCCCTTTTCCGTGTATTCGGACTTGCTTTCTCATGGAGAGATAGAGGATCCCTTTTACCGGGACAACGAGAAGGAGGCCTTTCCGCTGTCTGAAAAGGATTATATATACAGGCTTACCTTCGATGCCGAGGAAACGCTGCTTTCCTGTGGAAAACAGTGGCTTAATTTTGAGGGCATAGATACGCTGTCTGAAATATACTTAAACGGAGTTTTCTTGGGAAAGACCTTTAACATGCACAGAACATGGGAATTTCCTTTAGAAAATATACTGAAGGAAAAGGGAAACCTGCTGGAAGTGCGTTTGTATTCTCCTACGCGCTATATGGAGGAGCAGATTGCCCTGCACGGAGCGATTCCCTGCAATACGGATACGCTGGACGGCTTCCCTTTCCTTCGCAAGTCAAGCTGTATGTCAGGCTGGGATTGGGCGCCTAAGCTTCCCGATATGGGGATTTTCAGACAGGTTACCCTGCTTGGCGGAGAAAACGGAAGGCTTTTGGACGTGCATCTGCGACAGAAACATGAAAATGGCAGAGTGTGGCTTTATTTCCATGTGGATATGGAGGTGTGGAAGGCGGAGGAAAGCAGCTACCGTGTCACCATCATTTCTCCCGACGGAGAATCTGTTGTACTTAAGAATTCGCCGAAGGAAGCAGAAATATGCAGTCCTTCCCTCTGGTGGCCCAGAGGATATGGAAAGCAGGACCTATATACGATAAAGGTGGAGGCGGTGATAGACGGAAAGACAGAGGATATGTGGGAACGCCGTATCGGCCTCCGCACGATGAAAATGCGTCTGGAAAAGGATCAGTGGGGAGAGAGTTTCGCTCATGAAGTGAACGGAGTAGCTGTATTTGCTATGGGAGCAGACTATATCCCTGAGGATTCCCTTCTGCCGAGAATCAGAGAGGAGAAGACGAGGAAGCTTCTGGAACAATGTGCCCTTGCCAATTACAATGCCCTTCGTGTATGGGGCGGCGCATATTATCCCGACGACTGGTTTTATGATGCCTGCGATGAACTGGGGATTATCATATGGCAGGATTTTATGTTCGCCTGCTCTACGTATCTTCTTACAGAGGAGTTCGAAGAAAATATTTCCCATGAAATAGCGCAGAATGTCCGAAGAATCCGCCATCATGCCTGTCTTGGGCTTTGGTGCGGAAACAACGAAATGGAGGATATGATACTGTGCGGCTATACGGAGATTCCCAGACTTCGCGGAGACTATACGCGGATGTACAGCTACGTCATTCCTAAAATAGTGAAAAAGGTAGATCCGGATACCTTCTACTGGCCGTCCAGCCCTTCTTCAGGAGGAGATTTCGACGAGCCGCAGGACGAGACGAGAGGAGACGCTCATTACTGGCAGGTATGGCATGGATACAAGCCCTTTCCCGATTACAGAAAGCATAACTTCCGTTACGCTTCGGAATTCGGGTTCGAGTCTCTCCCGTCCTTAAAGACCATCGAGGCCTTTACTCTGCCTGAGGATAGGAACGTATTTTCCTATGTGATGGAGAAACATCAAAGAAGTGAGAACGGATATGCAAAAATGATGGTTTATATGTCCCAGTATTTTAAATATCCCAAAGACTTCTCCTTGCTGGTTTATGCCTCCCAACTGATGCAGGGGCAGGCGATGCGCTACGCAGTAGAGCATTGGAGACGGCACAGGGGGCAGTGTATGGGAGCTATCGTATGGCAGCTTAATGACTGTTGGCCGGTGGCGTCGTGGTCCTCTATCGACTACTTTGGGCGCTGGAAAGCATTGCACTATTTTGAAAAAAGATTTTTTGCACCTGTTTTGGTATCCTGCTGCGAAGAAGGGCTTCTGACCCAGAACCCCAATCCCAACGCACGGCCTTACGAGGTGGAAAAAAGTATTCATCTGAACGTTGCCAATGAGACGAGAGAGGATAGAAGAGTTACCGTATGCTACAGCTTAAGAGACAAGTATTCTTGCGTCATCGGAGAAGAGATGAAAGAGGAAATATTCGTTCCGGCACTGAGTAGCGTGTGGCTGGAAAAAGAGGATTTGCCTCACGCAAGGCTGTATGAGGATCACGTTTTTTATACATGTGTGCAGGAAGGTGAAGTGATTTCGGAGGGAAGCGTAATTTTTTCTATGCCGAAGTTCCATAAATATGCTGATCCCGAGCTTACGGCCCGTATAGAAGGAGAGGAAATCGTCGTGACCGCCAAAGCTTACGCCGCTTCTGTAGAGCTTCTGAATGAGGAGGAGGACTGGGTTCTGTCCGATAACTATTTCGATATGGAAGCTGGAGAAAAAAGAGTAAGGATTATATCCGGCAAGGCGAAGAGAGTAGGAGTACGCAGCATTTACGACATCGGTTGATAAATACAGAAGAATATAAAAAAGACGGAGGAAAGAAAGGTTATGAAACGTTCGGAAATCAATCAGCGTATCAAGGAAATGGAAAAGCTTGTAAAAGAAAATGGATTTCATCTGCCGCCCTTTTGCGGCTGGACTCCTGAGGAATGGAGAGAAAAGGGACATGAATATGACGAAATAAGGGACAATATGCTGGGCTGGGACATAACGGATTATGGCCTTGGCAATTGGGAAAAGGTAGGTTTCGCTCTGATCACGCTCAGAAACGGCGGACAGGATAACCCGAAGTATAAAAAAGTGTATGCGGAGAAGCTTTTGATGCTAAAGGAAGGCCAGCATTCCCCTATGCACTTCCACTGGAAGAAATCGGAGGATATTATTAACAGAGGCGGCGGAACTCTAATTATTCATGTGTACAACAGCGACGACAAGGAAGAACTGGCAGACACTGACGTATGTGTCAATTCCGACGGACGCTCCTATTATGTTCCTGCGGGAACCGGAGTAGAACTTAAGCCCGGAGAAAGCATTACGCTTTGGCCTTACCAGTATCATGACTTCGATGTGAAACCGGGAACCGGGGATGTTTTGATCGGAGAGGTATCTATGTGCAACGATGACAATACGGATAATAGATTTAATCCGCCGGTAGGCCGTTTTCCTGCAATTGAAGAGGATATTGTTCCTTATAGATTCCTTTGCAACGAATATCCCGAAGCGGAGTAATTGTAATTTTGATATAGTGCTAAAAGCATCGCCTGAGATTACCGATACTAAGGTATGGCGGTGCTTTTGCTTATGCAATAGGATTACCTCCTATTGCATAAGCAAAAGTCGATGCATAGGCAATAGAGCATAAAATTTTGGATTTAATTAGCTGAATTTTGAATATTTTGTTGATACATTTGTCGGCTTGTGATATTCTAGTAAACGTGGTACTTTGATTTCGGCAGTAGTTTTTTGTTGAATATAGTATGCTTGTTTAGGGGAATTATAACAACATATACAGCTTGATAAGGAGACGTAATATGAACATTGTTGACTTCATTTCGCAGGTCGTACAGAACCCCGTACTTTTGATTACCGTTATTTTAACCTGCGGTGTGGTATTTGTAAACGGATGGACAGATGCTCCGAACGCAATCGCGACATGTATCGCGACTCGCGCCATACCGCCCCGGGCAGCGATTATGATGTCGGCGGTGTTTAATTTCTTCGGAGTATTTGTTATGACCCTCATTAACTCCACGGTGGCCATGACGATTAAAAACATGGTAAATTTTGACGGAGCTACGGACGAGGCGATTCTCGCGCTGTGTGCAGCACTTTTTGCGATTATTATATGGGCTGTGGCAGCATGGTATTTCGGAATACCCACCAGCGAGAGCCATGCCCTGATTGCCGGCTTATCCGGAGCAGCCATTGCATTGCACGGCGGAATCAGCGGCATAAACGGTTCGGAATGGATGAAGGTTATTTATGGCCTCGTACTTTCCACCATATTAGGATTTTCCAGCGGTTTCATATGCACGAAGCTGACAGAGTTCTTATTCCGAAATGCGGACAGAAGAAAGACGGTAAGCTTCTTTCAGGGGGCTCAGGTCTTCGGAGGAGCGGCCATGTCGTTCATGCATGGTGCGCAGGACGGTCAGAAATTCATGGGAGTGCTGATGCTCGGTGTTTTTCTGGCAAACGGAAGCGAGACTACGGGAAACGTACAGCTTCCTATTTGGATGATGGTACTTTGTTCTACGATAATGGCACTTGGCACCTCTATTGGAGGACGTAAGATTATAAAATCGGTAGGTATGGATATGGTAAAGCTGAATACTTATCAAGGCTTTTCCGCTGATTTGGGCGCAGCGCTTTCCTTGCTGGTGGCATCGCTTACAGGTATTCCGGTCAGCACTACCCATACCAAGACTACATCTATCATGGGAGTAGGTGCTACGCAGAGACTGTCGGCAGTCAATCTGGGAGTGGTGAAGGAGATGGTATTCACATGGATCCTGACATTTCCGGGGTGCGGTCTTATCGCATTTGTGGCAGTGAAAATTTTTAATTTGTTCGGTTGATTACAAAAGGAGGATTTAAAGTGGCAAAGGGAAAAGATAGTTTTTATTTTCAGAATTTTTTGGAGAGTATCCGCATTTCTAAAATGGCGGCCGACAAGCTGCAGGATATTATAAGAAATTATAATCACAGCGTTATCGAAAAGGATGTAGCTGCGATTCATGAAATTGAGCATATGGGCGATTCGAAGAAGCATGAGATGACGAGGGAGATTGTTAAGGCTTTTATAACTCCCATCGATCGTGACGATATCGTAAAGATAAGCAACTGCATTGACGATGTAACGGATTCTATCGAAGATATCATTATTAATTTATATACGTGGAATATTATGGAACTGAGACCGGACGTGGTTCCCTTTGCAGAGCTCATTTCAAGCTGCTGCGATGCGGCGGAGGGCCTTTTGGGAGAGGTGCACGATTATAAGAAGTCACAAAAGATCATGGATCATATCATTGAGCTCAACCGTCTGGAGGAAAAAGGCGACGATCTTTATATCCAAAATATAAGAAAGCTTTCTATAGAGAATGCTGATCCCTATACAGTAATGGCTTGGAGGGAGATTTACCGCTCCTTCGAAATGGTATGTGATTGCTGCGAGGACTTGGCAGATGCGGTAGAAGCAGTTATTATCGCGAATACGTAAGAAACTGCTTAAATAAGTTTAAGCTCTCATTGACGTTGTCATGTAAAACATGTTAAAATACTTGTATTGAAATTATAGGAAATATATTTCAAAAACAAGGAGGAAAGTTTTATTATGAAGAAGAAAGTATTAGCTATGCTTCTTACGGGCGCGATGGTTCTCTCGTTAGCGGCATGCGGAAGTACACAGACAGCCCCTGCGGCTGAAACGGAGACTACCGAGACAGCTGAAACTGAGCCCGAAGCGGAAGTGACCGAAGAGACGACAGAAGCTGCAACCGAAGAATCGGCAGGCGGTTATGAACTCGCATTGGTAACAGACCTTGGAACGATCGATGACAAATCTTTCAATCAGGGTGCATGGGAAGGTCTTACCCAGTATGCAGAAGAAGCGGGCGTTACCTACAAGTACTATCAGCCTCAGGAAGCTACCACAGATTCCTATGTAGAGACTATTGGCCTTGCAGTTGAAGGCGGAGCGAAGCTTGTTGTATGTCCCGGATATTTATTTGAAACACCTGTTTACATAGCACAGGAGCAATATCCTGATGTAACCTTCATTTTGTTGGACGGTGAACCTCACAGCGAGGATTACTCTGACTATGTTACAGGAAGTAACACCATGGCTATTTTATTCCAGGAAGACCAGCCGGGTTATCTTGCAGGTTATGCGGCTGTGAAGGATGGAATGACGAAGCTCGGTTTCATGGGCGGTATGGCTGTTCCGGCAGTAGTTCGTTTTGGTTATGGATTCGTTCAGGGTGCTGATGCGGCTGCTACTGAGATGGGTGTTAATGTAGATATTATGTATCATTATACGGGGGCGTTCGCGGCTACTCCGGAAGCACAGGCTATGGCAGCTTCCTGGTACCAGAACGGAACCGAAGTTATCTTTGGCTGCGGTGGTGCGGTAGGTAACTCCGTAATGGCAGCGGCAGAGGAAGCTAATGCGAAAGTAATCGGCGTTGACGTAGATCAGTCCTATGAATCCGACACTGTAATCACTTCTGCAATGAAGAAGCTCTCTGTTTCCGTATATGACGGAATCAAGGCTTTCTATGACGGCAGCTTCCCGGGTGGTTCTACAACTATTTTCTCAGCAGAGAACGATGGTATCGGACTTCCTATGGATACTTCCAAATTTACCAACTTCACACAGGCCGACTATGATGCAATTGTTGCGAGTCTTGTAGACGGTTCCATTACGATTAGTAATGATGTATCCGATACGACGACAGCAGACCTTACTTTATCTTCGGCAAAGGTTACCTTTGTTGAATAAACTTAAGTGTTAGGATATTTAAAGGAAATTTGAGTTATAGCCAAAAAGGGTGCTTATTAGAATAAGCACCCTTTTTTAACCAGAATACTGGTTCAGACCAGCCATATGAAAAGTCTGATTTTAGATAGAAATATTCAGAAGGAATGGATGAGGGAAAACATATGGACTATGTAATTGAGATGATGGGGATCACAAAAGAATTTCCGGGGATTATTGCTAACGACAATATTACCCTGCAGTTGAAAAAGGGCGAGATTCATGCGCTGCTTGGAGAAAATGGCGCCGGAAAGTCTACTCTGATGAGCGTGCTTTTCGGTATGTACCAGCCGGAGAAGGGGATTATCAAGGTAAAGGGCCAGGAGGTTAAGATAAAGGGGCCTTTGGATGCCAATGCTCTGGGAATTGGTATGGTACACCAACACTTTAAACTGGTACATAATTTTACTGTGCTTCAAAATATCGTACTCGGCATAGAGACCGTGAAAAGCGGTATCCTTCGCATGGAAGATGCCCGCAGGAAAGTAGTGGAACTGAGTGAAAAATATAATCTGTTCATTGAGCCTGATGCTCTTATCTCCGATATTACGGTAGGAATGCAGCAGAGAGTAGAGATACTGAAGATGCTTTACCGCAATAACGAAATTATGATATTCGACGAGCCTACGGCGGTACTCACCCCTCAGGAAATCGATGAATTGATGATCATAATGAAAAATCTGACGAAGGAAGGTAAATCCATCCTTTTTATTACTCATAAATTAAATGAAATAAAAGCGGTAGCGGACCGTTGTACGGTACTGCGCCGGGGCAAATATATCGGAACTATCGACGTGGCGGATACGGACAAGGAGACGATGTCCGAGATGATGGTAGGGCGCAAGGTAAATCTGACCATCGATAAGCAGTCTGCGAAGCCAAAGGAGGTAGTGCTTTCCGTAGAGCATTTGTCTGTTAAGACCAAAAAGGAAGGTCACACGAAGGATTTGGTAAATGATGTGAGCTTTGAGGTTCGAAAAGGTGAAATCGTATGTATTGCTGGAATCGACGGTAACGGTCAGTCAGAGTTAGTATATGCGATTGCCGGTATCGAGCGTATGAGCGAGGGCAAGATGATGATAAACGGTGAGGATGTGACAAACAAGAGCATCCGCTATAAAAACACCCACGGCCTTTCTCATATCCCTGAGGATAGACATAAACACGGCTTGGTGCTCGATTATAATCTGGCTTACAACCTTATTTTACAGCAATATTTTCAACCGGAATTTCAAACGGCCGGTTTTCTTAAGAACGAGAAAATATATGAATATGCAGATAAGCTGATCGAAGAGTACGATATCCGAAGCGGGGAAGGAACGGCAACTATCGTTAGAAGCATGTCGGGAGGCAATCAGCAGAAAGCCATTGTAGCCAGAGAAATCGGACGAGGTCCCGATTTGCTCTTGGCAGTCCAGCCCACAAGAGGTCTGGATGTGGGGGCAATCGAATACATCCACAAGCAGCTCATCAAGCAGAGAGATGAGGGAGCAGGTATTTTATTAGTCTCATTGGAACTTGATGAGGTTATGAACTTGAGTGATAGAATTCTCGTCATATTTGAAGGAAGCATCGTGGCGGAACTGGACCCGAAGGAAATTACGGTGCAGGAATTAGGACTTTACATGGCGGGTTCTAAAAGGCAGGTAAAAGAAGAGGAGGCAGGTTTGTAATGAAAAAGAAGAGAAATATAAATCTGACCGGACCGGTATCTTCGGTATTTGCAATCGTCATCGGACTTCTGTTCGGGTTTGTCGTATTGCTGTTTTGCAACGCTTCTCAGGCGGTTCCGGGTTTTTTGACCATTCTGACGGGAGCTTTTACTCATGGGCTTAAGGGTGTGGGACAGGTGTTCTACTACGCAACACCGATCATTCTTACCGGTTTATCTGTGGGATTTGCATTTAAGACCGGCCTTTTCAATATCGGAACACCGGGGCAGTTTATAGTAGGCGCATTCGGAGCGGTGTATGTAGGCATAGTGTTCACTTCTCTGGGCTCCGTACACTGGATCGTGGCGGTGTTGGTCAGTGCGGTGTGCGGTGCCGTATGGGGAGTTGTTCCCGGTTTGCTAAAGGCATTTTTCAATGTAAATGAAGTGATTTCTTCCATCATGATGAACTATATCGGCATGTATGCGGTGAACTGGAGTGTAAAGGCGGATAAGGTGTTATTCAACAGCATGCGGAACGAATCAAAGAATGTGGCGGTAAGCGCCCAGATACCTAAGATGGGAATGGATAAACTATTTCCCGGTTCCAGCGTAAATGGGGGTATTTTGATCGCTATTTTGGTGGTATTAATTATTTATCTAGTTTTAAATAAAACTGCTTTCGGCTTTGAACTGCGTGCAGTAGGATTTAACAGGGAAGCGAGCCGTTATGCGGGTATCGATGAAAAGAAGAGCATTGTTTTCTCTATGATGATAGCAGGTATGATTTCAGGACTTGCGGGAGGTCTTCTTTATTTGGCCGGTACCGGCAAACATATTGAAATCGTGGATGTGCTGGCGTCAGAGGGCTTTACCGGAATTTCCGTAGCCCTGCTGGGACTCAGCCATCCTATCGGTGTTTTGTTCGCAGGAATCTTTATCGCTTATCTGACGGCGGGAGGCTTTTATTTACAGTTATATGAATTTTCCACCGAGATTATCGACATTATCGTAGCCGTTATTATTTATTTCAGTGCTTTTGCACTGATCGTGAAATCCTTCATGGCAAAGACTGCGCGCCGCAGGCAGGCGAAGAGTGAGAGGAAGGGAGGGAAGGGAGAATGAGTGTAGTATATTTTATTTTCCAGCAGACGATGTTCTTTATGATCCCTCTCTTGATAGTGGCTCTGGGCGGTATGTTTTCCGAGCGAAGCGGCGTTGTCAACATCGCTTTGGAAGGGATTATGACCATGGGCGCATTTACCGGAATTCTTTTTCTGAATCTGACGGGAGGCAGTATGAGCGGGCAGGGGCAGCTATTGATTGCCGTTGTCGTTTCCATGGTGACGGGAGGGATATTCGCGTTATTCCATGCTTATGCTGCAATTAATATGAAGGCGGACCAGACTATCAGCGGTACAGCTCTTAACCTTTTTGCGCCGGCTTTCGCAATTTTCGTAGCCAGAGTTATTCAGGGGGTACAGCAGGTTCAGTTCACCAATACTTTCCGTGTTGCAAAGGTGCCCCTTCTCGGGGATATTCCGGTAATCGGTGATCTGCTTTTTAAGAACACATATATTACCACCTATTTGGGATTCGCGGTGCTCGGCATATCGGCGCTTGTTCTGTATAAGACGAGGTTCGGGCTCAGGCTTCGTGCTTGCGGAGAACATCCTCAGGCGGCGGATGCGGCCGGAATCAACGTGTACAGAATGCAGTATGCCGGCGTTGTCTTATCGGGAGCATTGGGAGGACTGGGGGGACTGGTATTCGTAGTACCTACTTCCACCAACTTCAACGCTACGGTGTCAGGTTATGGATTCTTAGCTTTGGCGGTACTCATTTTCGGACAGTGGAAGCCGGTGAAGATTCTGTGGGCCTCTTTGTTTTTTGGCCTGATGAAGGCGATAGCAGCAGCTTATTCCGGGATCCCCTTTTTGGAAGGACTGGGCATACCCAGTTATCTCTATAAGATGATACCTTATATTGCGACTCTCGTAGTGCTCATCTTTACTTCGAGAAATTCACAGGCTCCGAGAGCCTCCGGTATTCCTTACGATAAGGGCGCGCGCTGATTGAACAAATTGAATATATTGATCTGTTATATTAATATGAAAAAGACAGCTTTTCGAAAGAAGGGCTGTTTTTTTGATAACTTGTTTGGTAAAATAGTAACAGTAAGTATGGGCGGGGGCGATATATATGGAACAAAAGAGTGTGATGGAAATTCTCATGCAGGAAGCGCTGGAAATCATTATAGTTTTCGGCCGCGATGGAAATATTTTGAAATATAACAAGGCTGCCGGTGAAGAACTGGGATATGGAGAGGAACTATGCGGTATCAATATCGCAGAAGTGCTGCGGAAGGAATTCGAAGGCGGGAGCGATGTTGTAACTGTGATGGAATACCTGAAGAACCGGAAGGAGACGGCAGTTTATAGGGACAACGGCACCTGCTTTAGCGTCAGGCTCCATATAGAATATGACAATGAAAACAGCAGATATTTCTTGTTCGCTTTGAATATGGAAGTCAATCGGGAGATGGCTAACGAAGTATCACGTATCAAGGAAGTTGCTTCCCGGGCGATGGAGGTTAAGAACGATTTTGTCGCCAATATCACCCATGAGCTGCGGACTCCGGTAAACGGAATCAGGGGACATGTGGAAAATTTAAAGGATACATATCTTACAACGCAGCAGAGACGAACTTTGGATATCATAGAGCATTGCTGTAACAACATGTCCTCGATCATCAACAACATTTTAGACTTTTCAAAATTGCAGTCGGGCAAGTTCGAACTGGAAAATCGTAAGTTCGATTTGCGGGAGATGATGGAAGATATTGTGTCGGCAAATCTTGCGACGATAAATGAAAAGGGGCTTAAGCTGACTGTAAACGTGGATGAAAGCGTTCCGCAGATACTGATCGGTGATGAGCTTCGTCTGACACAAATATTGAACAATCTGCTGTCTAATGCGGTGAAGTTCACCGCTGCGGGCTTTGTCCGTATTGAGGTTGCTGTGACATTTAGGTTCAGCGATGAAATAGAGCTGTTTTTTATGGTATTGGATTCTGGAATCGGTATTTCAAAGGAGGAGCAGGATTGTCTGTTCCAGAGCTTCTCTCAGGTGGATACGTCTATAACGAGAAGATACGGAGGAACGGGGCTTGGGCTTACCATCAGCAAGGAACTGGTGGAGCTTATGAACGGCAAGATATATTTGCAGAGTGAGAAAGGGCGGGGCAGTAATTTCTCCTTCTCGGTACGCCTCCATACGGCGGAGATGACAGACTGCAGGGCGGAATATAAAAAAGAAATCAAGCAATTTCTCGGACAGCACAGTGAGGAGGCACAATATAAACAAATCGAAGAATGTTATTGCTTCGGCTCGAAGGAAAACAAAAATGAGCTGGCTGGACGAATGGAAAAATTAGTGCTCTGCATTGAGCTGGGGGCGTGGGAAAAAGCGGAATTCTGGGCGGGAGAACTGTCCAAGCTGCTTAAAAACGCAGATACGGATGTAAAAAGGGCCGCTCTTAAGCTGGAAATGGCAGTCAGAAAAGAAGATTACGATAAGAGTATGCTGCTCTATGAAGATCTGGAACGGCTGATTTTGGAGAGAACCGGAGAGATGCACTATGGATGTTGAAATGAAGAATCAGAAAAATGCGCAGATACTCGTAGTCGACGATTTAAAGATGAACATCCTTTTTCTTGAAAAAATCATAAGGAACATGGGTCATGAGCCGCTTTTGGCCGCCAACGGGAAGGAAGCGCTGCAAATTGTCAGATCATCCTCTCCCCAGGTTATCCTGATGGATATTGCCATGCCGGAGATGAGCGGCTATGAAGTATGTGAGATATTGAAGAAAAATAAGAAGACCAGAGATATTCCGGTTATATTCATTTCTGCGATGGATTCCAGTGAATGCAAAATCAGAGGCTTTAAAGCGGGGGCGGTAGATTTTATCGTAAAGCCTTTTGAACCCTTAGAGGTTACCATGCGAATTGAGAATCACCTGAAGATGTACAAGCTTCAGGAGGAAATGAAAGCCTATAATTATAAGCTCAATTGTCTGGTGAACGAGCAGATGAAGAGGATAGAAGCAGAGCAGAAGAATATTTTGTATGCTCTTGCCAAGGTTACGGAGGGAAGAGACAATTCCATAACCAATCATCTGGAAAACATCAGGTACAACAGCCGGATTTTAGCGCAGAGCCTTCAGTTTAGTCCCCTTTTCGAGAAGGAGATCACAGCAGGGTTCATCGAAAAGATAGGTGTTGCGGCGATGCTTCACGACATCGGAAAAATACAAATCCCCGACGAGGTGCTCTTAAAACCCGGGCAGCTCAATCGCGAGGAACGTAAGGTCATTAAACAGCATGCGGAAATCGGCGCTCATATATTGGAGGAAATTCATGAGAATGCGGAGAAGAATGATTTTCTTCCGATGGCGATCAATATCGCAAAGTATCATCATGAAAAGTGGGATGGCACTGGTTATCCCGAAGGTCTTAAGGGAAAGGATATTCCCCTCTGCGCAAGAATTGTTTCGCTCATCGATATTTTTGACACGCTGACGGGTGAGCGGTGTTATAAAATAGCATATACGATAGAGGAAAGCCTTAAGATTATTGAAGAATGCAAGGGAATCTATTTCGATCCCCACATTGTGGACATATTTATGAAGGTACATAAGCAGCTGCGTCATAATTAATCGGCGGCACCACATATTTTCAGGCAGAAGAAAGGACAGGATATGCGTCAGATAAAAGTATTGATTGTTGAGGATTCCGTTGTATTTCGGAATCTTTTGGTACAAGGACTGAATGAAGATCCGAATATAGATGTAGTTGGCGTGGCGGGAGATCCTTTTGAGGCCAAGGACCTCATCCCGCAGTGTAAACCGGATGTTATGACTCTTGATATCGAAATGCCCAAGATGAACGGGATTGAATTTCTTCGAAAGATGATGCCTCAGTATCCAATGCCGGTAATCATGCTAAGCGGCATGGACGATAAGGTATTCGATGCAATGGAAGCGGGAGCGGTGGATTTCGCTCACAAACCGGTGAACATGTCGAGAACCACTGTCAATGAGTTCATAAGGCAGGAGCTGATTGCCAAAATAAAAATTGCCGCCTCCGTAGATGTGAGAAAACTGTATCGAGCGGAAGTGAGCAGGCCGGTCAGACGGGACAGGCTGAGCAATAGAAACTGTATCATAGCTATTGGAGCTTCTACCGGAGGGACTGAGGCTATTTATGATATTATAAAGCATTTTTATAAAGATGTTCCGGGAGTGGTTATTGTTCAACATATGCCCGCGGGCTTTACTGAGATGTATGCAGCCAGAATGAATAATCAGTGCGTGGTGGAGGTAAAGGAGGCCAAGGATGGAGATGCGGTGAAAAGAGGACAAGTGCTTATCGCTCCGGGCGGCTATCAGATGCGCCTTGTGAAATCCGGCTCAGAATACTGTGTGGAATGTAAAAAAGAGCAAAAAGTCAGTGGACACTGTCCGTCGGTGGACGTGCTGTTCGATTCGGTAGCGAAGACGGCGGGAGCAGATTCCATCGGTATCATACTGACAGGCATGGGAGGTGACGGTTCCAAAGGCATGAAGTCAATGAAAAACAGCGGAGCTGTCACCATAGGACAGGACGAGGCGACCAGCGTGGTATACGGGATGCCTAGAGTAGCCTATGATATTGGTGCGGTGAGATACCAGTTGCCTTTATGTGATATAGCCCACAAGATTTATAGCCTGTTGGAGTAGAAGAGGGGGGAAAATAATGAAGATACTATTAGCGGAAGACGACTTTGCCAGCAGAAAGTTTATGTACAAATATTTGAGCCGTTACGGAGACTGTGACATCACAATAAACGGGCTAGAGGCATTGGAGGCTTTTCAAATGGGTCTCGCCGAAGGAGACCCTTATCAGCTTATTTGTCTGGATGTTATGATGCCGGAAATGGACGGTTATCAGGCTCTTTGTAAAATTAGGGAAATTGAAAAAGAGAAAGGGATAAAAGGAGACAAAGCTGTTAAAATCATTATGACCACAGCGTTAAATGAGGAAAAAAACGTAAAGAAGGCCTTTAACATGAACTGCACCGCTTATTCAGGAAAGCCTGTCGACACGGAGAAATTTGAGCTTCTTTTGAAGAAAATAGGCTTGATCACATAGAACATTCTTACTGGAGGAGGAAGACAATGGAAGGAAGCTATGGTTCCGACGGAATGCTCGATATGTATTTATATGAAAGTTTTCAATTGCTGGAACAGATGGAGACGATAGTCCTTCTGGAAAAGAACGAAGAGTTTCTGGATGAAGAGAGCGTTCAGGAAATTTTCAGGATCATGCATACGATAAAAGGTACTTCCGGCATTATGATGTACGATAATATAGCGGCTGCGGCGCACAAACTGGAGGATGTTTTTTATTACTTAAGGGAGGCCTATTCGGAGGAGATAGCGGCAAAGGAGCTGACGAAATACATCTTTATGGTATCGGATTTCATCGAAGAAGAGCTGATAAAGATAAAGGAAGTGAGAAATCCGGATGGAGATCCGGAAGAGATCATAAAATGTATCGATATGTTTTTAGTGAAATGGAAGGCGAAAATACGGAAAGAGGGAGGGGAACTTCCTCCTGAAAACGTGTATGTGGAACCCAGCCAGTTCTATATAGCTCCCGCCGAAGAACGCTCGGATAAACTGCCTTCTATCATCGATCTGGGGGTGGAGCCAAGTCCGGGAGATTATGTAATCAAAAACAGCGTACAAAAGGAAGAAACTATCATAGGTGTCAGCGAAGGAAAACTGGATAGGCTGACAAGGCTTGTGGAAAACCTGATGGAGGCCGAGAAAAATACGCCGGAGGAATCGGATTGGCAGGAAATGAAAGAAAAGCTCTTGAAAATAACGGATGAGCTGGAGGATACGGTAATCCAGATGAGAAGGACCTCCCTTGCAGGAACCTTTCGCAGAATGAACAGACTCGTATACGACGTTTCCAGAAAGCTGGACAAGGAGATAGAGCTAAGCGTTTCGGGCGAGGATCTGGAGGTTGACAGAAAAACGATCGTGTGCATTTCCGACTCGCTGATTCATCTGGTGCGCAATGCTGCTGATCATGGAATTGAAGGACCGGACGAGCGTTCGCAGGCGGGGAAGACAGAAAAAGGCAGGATTTCTATAGATGCAAAGTTAGATGACGGCATTCTCTCTATTTGTGTGAGGGACGATGGAAGGGGTATCGATAAGAGGATAATATTCGATAAGGCCAGCCGAAAGGGACTTGTACATAAGGATATTAACGAATATACGGACAAGGAAATCTACCGGTTTCTTACCTATCCGGGCTTTACCACAAAGGAGAAGGTGACGGAATATTCCGGCAGAGGAGTAGGGCTTGATGTCGTAGTGGGCGGACTTGAGAAAATAGGGGGAAGATTGGATATCGACAGCGTGCAGGGAGAAGGCACGGAGATGATTATGAGACTTCCGCATGCTTAGGCATTCTTTTTTCATTTTCTCTCTTTCCACTAAAGAATAGATGTGATACAATATATTAGAATTGTGTAAAGCAATGACGAAAGAAGTATCCGGAACAGATGGAGGAGAATGGTATGGGTTTTTTTACGGATTTAAAAGATGATTTATCGCAGGCTGTGAACGAGCTGATGCCGGCGGATGGAAAGGCTCCCGATGAGCCTGCCAAGCCGGAGATTGTGACTACGCAGACTGAAGCGGAGAATTCGAAAGGGCAGTTTGGCATGACGGATTTAAACGAATCGTCGGATATCCAACCAAAGCCGGATACGGTAAATTATCATACGCCAGAGCCGGACACGACAGAGAGAAAAGTGTCGGATGAAGTAGCTATAATAACCGCAGGAATGACGGTAAGAGGTGACATTTCTTCGGAGGGTTCCATGGACTTGGTCGGAACGGTCATCGGTAACATAGAGGTGCTCGGAAAGCTGAACGTTACGGGGTGTATACAAGGCGATTCCAGGGCTTCAGAAATTTATGCTGAGAATGCCAAGGTGACAGGGGAGATTAACAGTCAGGGAAGCGTCAAGATAGGAAACAGCTCTGTCGTTATAGGTAATATTTTTGCGACCAGCGCGGTAATCGCTGGAGCAGTAAAGGGGGACATCGACGTGCACGGTCCAGTGCTTTTGGATTCTTCAGCGATTGTCATGGGCAATATCCGTTCGAAGTCGGTGCAGATCAACAACGGAGCGGTTATCGAGGGTATGTGTTCGCAGTGCTATTCCGATATAATTCCGGCGAACTTCTTCGAAGAATTCAATAAAGGGAAGAAATAACATGAAAAAAATTTTATTAAAGCTCAGCGGTGAAGCTCTTGCCGGCGATAAGAAAACGGGGTTTGATGAAGAAACGGTCAGAAAAGTGGCATTGCAGGTTAAGCAACTTGTAGAGGACGGTATTCAGGTCGGAATCGTGATCGGAGGAGGTAACTTTTGGAGGGGACGCTCCAGCGAAAATATCGACCGAACAAAGGCGGATCAGATAGGTATGCTGGCTACAGTGATGAACTGTATATATACCTCCGAAATTTTTCGTTCTGCCGGAATGAATACGGAGATACTAACTCCCTTTGAATGCGGTTCCTTTACGAAGCTTTTTTCGAAGGACAGGGCCAATAAATATTTTTCACAGGGAAAGGTAGTGTTTTTCGCTGGAGGAACGGGTCATCCTTATTTCTCCACGGATACGGGAGTGGTTCTTCGTGCGGTAGAGGTGGAGGCCGAGGTCATTCTGCTCGCAAAGGCGGTGGATGGCGTTTATAATGACGATCCGAGGAAGAATCCGGATGCGAAAAAATACGAGGAAGTGACTATCGACGAGGTAATCGCCAAGAACCTTCAGGTGGTGGATATGACCGCTTCTATTTTAGCGAGAGATAATAAGATGCCTATGTGGGTGTTTGGTTTGAATGAGGAAAACAGTATTGTAAATACTGTGAAGGGAAATTTTAACGGAACAAAGGTAACGGTATAGATAGAGGTTATAGAAATAATAGAGATAGCAGAAAAAGCAGAATCATTTACGGAGGTTGACATATGAACGAGAAATTACAAATTTATGATGCGAAAATGAAAAAAGCATTCGAATTTTTAGAAGCGGACTATGCTTCCATTCGCGCAGGACGTGCAAATCCCCATGTGTTGGATAAGATCAGGGTAGACTATTACGGAACACCTACTCCGATTCAACAGGTGGGTAACGTTACGGTGCCTGAACCGAGAATTATTCAGATCGCTCCATGGGAAAAATCCCTTATTAAAAATATCGAAAAGGCGATTATGGCTTCTGATGTAGGAATTACGCCTAGTAATGACGGCATAAGCATTCGTCTCGTTTTCCCCGAGCTTACGGAGGAACGCAGAAAAGAGCTGGTAAAGGATGTTAAGAAAAAGGGTGAGGACGGCAAGGTCGCAATCCGCAATATAAGAAGAGACGGGAACGAAGCCTTCAAGAAGTTAGGAAAGGGCGATGTTTCAGAGGATGAGATAAAGCAGCTTGAGGATGAACTGCAGAAGATGACGGATAAGTTCATTAAGGATATCGATAAGCTGATCGATGAAAAGTCCAAGGAAATCCTTAAAGTATAATAATATAAAATGAAGAGGGACAGTCGATAGAAATCGCATTGTCCCTTTTGTAGGTATCACGAGAGAAGCATTCGTTCATCAGAAGAATGTTCGTGAGAAGAAATAGGAGCAGGAAATGCAGGAGAACAAGAATCAGACGGATTTGAAAATTCCAAAACATGTAGCGATTATTCTGGATGGAAACGGACGCTGGGCGAAGAGCAAGGGAATGCCCAGAAATTATGGGCATGTTCAGGGCGCGAAGGCGGTGGAGATCATTTGCGAGGAAGCATATAAGATGGGAATACAATACCTTACCGTTTATGCCTTTTCCACGGAGAACTGGAACCGGCCTAAGGATGAGGTAGATGCCTTGATGAAGCTTCTGCGCAATTATTTGAAGACCTGTTTAAAGACTGCGGAGAAAAATAGAATGTGCGTCAGGATTCTGGGCGATAAGTCGAGGCTGGACGAAGATATCCGAAAGAGGATCGACGAGTTGGAGTCTGCAACGAAGGATAATGACGGCTTGCATTTTCAGATAGCGCTGAATTACGGCGGCAGGGATGAGATCCTGCGGGCGGTAAGGGAAATCGCACGCGGAGTGCAAAGCGGAGCACTTAAGGTGCAGGATATTGAGGAAGAAACATTAAGTGCAGCGCTGGATACGAAAGAGCTTCCTGAGCCGGATTTATTGATCCGAACCTGCAACGAGCAGAGGATTTCCAATTTCCTGCTATGGCAGCTGGCTTATACGGAGCTTTACTTTACGCCTGTTCCCTGGCCGGATTTCACAAAAGAAGAATTGGTAAAAGCCGTCGAAGCATATACTATGAGAGACAGACGATATGGCTTGCTTAAGGAGGAATGATGTATGTTTATGACACGTTTGTTCAGCAGTGCAGTGCTCGTTATTATTGCGCTCATCACTCTTTTGCAGGGAGGTTATCTGCTAGCAGCCATTCTTTTATTCATATCTCTTGTGGCCTATTATGAATTATGCAGAGCTTGTAAGATATGTGAGGAGGGGCAGAAGATCAAGGCTCCTCTTGTGATAGGATACGCCGGAATCATATGCTATTACGGGACGGTAGTATTTGCAAAAGAGGCGGTATTCCAACTCCTTTGTATTTTATTCGTTCTTGTGGCATATATGTTTGTATACGTATTTTCCTTTCCGAAGTATCAGGCAGGGGAAATTATGTCCGCGTTTTTTAGTTTCGTATACGCGCCAGTAATGTTCTCCTTTATTTATTTGACGAGGGAACTTCCTAATGGCGTATATATCGTATGGATGATTTTTGTAGGCTCGTGGATCTGTGACACTTGCGCTTATGTAAGCGGAATGCTTTTTGGAAAGCATAAACTGGCACCGAAACTAAGCCCGAAGAAATCGATAGAGGGTTCTGTGGGAGGAATACTTGGCTCCGGGTTGGTGGGAGGCTTGTACGGATATTTCGTTGTGGAAAAAGTAGTGGAAGGGCAAGAAATCACTTGGATATTCGTGATTATCAGCATGATGGGGGCGGTAATATCCCAAATAGGAGATTTGGCGGCTTCCGCAATCAAGAGAAATCATGAGATCAAGGACTATGGACGCCTGATTCCGGGACATGGAGGAATCATGGACCGCTTCGACAGTGTTATCTTTACCGCACCGATGATATATGCTTTGGCGGTGCTCTTGATAAAGCAGATATAGAAGGCAAGAGAACATAAATTTTTCACATGTATTTGGTACGATAAAGAAGAGGCATGGTTAGCGATATGAATAAGATAGCAATTTTAGGGTCCACGGGTTCCATCGGAACGCAGACCTTGGAAATTATAAGAAGCAATGATGATTTACAGGTAGTGGCTTTGGCCGCCGGCAGTAACGTGGAATTGATGGAAAAGCAGATTCGGGAATTTTCTCCGTCCATAGCTGCGATGTGGAGCGAGACAGCCTGTGAGGAATTGAAGATAAGAGTAGCGGATACTCCGGTAAAAGTGCTTAGCGGCATGGAGGGACTTCTCCAGATAGCTGTCATGGAGGAAGCGGATGTATTGGTTACAGCGATTGTGGGAATGATTGGTATTAAGCCCACCATAGCTGCGATAGAAAATGGAAAGACTATCGCACTGGCTAACAAAGAGACGCTGGTAACGGCAGGGCACATTATTATGCCGTTAGCCGCCAAACATCATGTGGATATCCTACCGGTAGACAGCGAGCACAGCGCGATCTTCCAATCCATGAACGGCGAAAAAAAAAGACGCATGAGCAAAATATTTTTAACGGCCTCCGGCGGCCCGTTTCGAGGAAAGACGAAGGAGCAGCTAAGGGATATGAGAGTGGAGGATGCCTTGAAGCATCCCAACTGGGCGATGGGACGAAAAATTACCATAGATTCTGCAACTATGGTAAACAAGGGCTTGGAAGTGATAGAAGCCAAGTGGCTTTTCGACGCTGAGCTTTCTCAGATCGAGGTGGTAGTTCATCCTCAGAGCATCATTCACTCGATGGTGGAATATGCCGACGGTGCAGTAATTGCTCAGCTGGGCACACCGGATATGAAGCTTCCAATTGCTTATGCGCTTTTTTATCCGGATAGACGTCCTATGGATGGAAAAAGAGTAAACTTTTTCGACTTAAAGCAACTTACCTTCGAGAAGCCGGATTTGGAAACCTTCCAAGGGCTGAAGCTGGCATTCGACGCGGCGAATCGCGGCGGCAGCATGCCTACTGTATACAATGCGGCGAATGAAAAAGCTGTCAGCTTGTTTCTGGATCGGAAAATAGGGTTCATGCAGATCCCTGAGCTGATAGCAGCCTCTATGGAAAGGCATAAGCCCATCGAGAACCCCAAGGTGGAAGAGATACTTCGAGCAGAAGCAGAAACTTATGAATATATAAAGCAGGTGGTAAATTGACAATAACGATAATTTTATTTCTAATCATTTTTGGTATCATCGTAATATCCCATGAGCTGGGTCACTTTTTACTGGCGAAAAAGAACGGAATCAGGGTGGTGGAATTCGCAATTGGTATGGGGCCGACGCTGTTTCACTTTAAAAGGGGAGAGACGGTTTATAGTCTTAAGATTTTCCCGATCGGAGGAGCGTGCATATTCGACGGTGAAGATGGAGTTAAGTCAGAGAACGGAGAAAAGGATGAAGGCTCTTTCTTGTCGGCAAGCGTTTGGGCCAGAATTTCTTCGGTTGCCGCAGGGCCGCTGTTCAATTTTCTTTTGGCTTTTCTTTTAGCGCTCATCATTGTGGCGTTCACCGGTTCGGACAGACCGGTGATCCAAGAGATAACTCCAGGCGGAGCGGCACAGACGGCGGGAATGGAAGCCGGAGATTTAATCACAAAGATAAACGGAGAAAAAATTCATTTATACAGGCAGGTAAATCTCATTTCTGCGCTGAACCATGGGGAGGATTTAAACATCGATTTTGTGCGTGACGGAGAGAAATACAGCGTTACCCTTACTCCCATTTACGACAGTTCGGCAGGCCGCTATTACATCGGCTTAACGGGAGCGGGAGAATATTTCAAATGCAATGCCCTTCAAGTGTTCCAATACAGCTATTATGAGTTGGAATATTGGGTAAGGGCTACATTCAAGAGCTTGGGAATGCTGTTTACGGGTCAGGTAACGAAGGACGATATGGCAGGTCCTGTGGGAATAGCGCAGATAGTAGGAGAGACCTATGAAGAGGTAAAGCCTTATGGAATTAGTTCTGTCGTATTCTCCATGATGAACATTGCGATTCTTCTTTCCGTTAACTTAGGTATATTGAACCTTCTTCCTTTCCCGGCTCTGGATGGTGGAAGGCTGGTATTTCTTTTGATAGAAGCAATTAGAGGGAAGCCGGTTCCGCCGGAAAAAGAAGGAATAGTACATTTGGCGGGAATGGCCGCGCTTATGATACTTATGGTATTTGTGCTGTTTAATGATATTTCGCGGTTGTTTTCGTAGCAGTTGAGGTGTGGAGATAACCGAGCCGGCCGCAAAGTACTTTCATGTACTATGCGGCCTTAATGCTGCATCAAAAAATTTGTGCATATTGCATACTTGTTTCTTTGTTTAAAGCTCTATATAATAAACCATATCGAAGGTTGTGTTCGACCTTCAGAAATCAAAGTAAACTATCTGATGTGAGAGTCTGAGTCAAAGCCTCTTGCAATCCTACAATTTCTGTAGATTTTTATCCTAAAAAAGCAGGAAACTTCACTTGTCATTTCATAACCCGGCAGGGCACATGGATGCATTTTGCTGTCAACTTATCTGTATTTGCAGATGTACGCTCACCGCATTCCCTATTGTCATGTGCATTTGCGAAACCCGTAACTTTTGGAAAGGAGAAAAAATGTACTACCTCACCGAGCTATACTGGAATACCGGTTTCCGCCCCTCAAATGAAGATTCCCTATCCCTCCAGGAAGTGTATATAAAAGGCGAACGCGCAGTATTCGCCCTCATATGTGATGGTATTGGCGGATTATGTAGAGGAGAGCAGGCCAGCGGCTTTGTGGCGGAGCGAATGACCGAATGGTTTTACGCAGAGGCACTCCCTATGATGGCACGATACAAAAAAATGAAAAAAATAAAGCGGGCAGGAATACGAAGCCTATATGCCTGTAACGAAGAAATGAGAAAATTTGCATCTCAGGAGCAGATACAATTTGGAACAACAATCACCATGATGATTTTTTACAAGAAACATTACTTGCTCTGGCACAGCGGGGATACAAGAGCCTACCGCATTTCCCTGAAAAGGAAAATGATTAAAACAAGTAAAGACGAAAGAATGAATTCCCAAGGAGTTCTAAAACGCCTGACCAGAGATCACTCGGCAGATAAGCATATCTTAACGAAATGTATTGGAAGCTTCGTGTGGAAGGAACCGGACAGCCATATAGGAAGAATAAAGAAAAAAAACACCTTTTTGCTCTGTTCCGATGGTTTCCGGCATGTAATCTCAGAGGAAAAGCTAACAGAGACGCTGCTCCCGTCCCATCTCACCTCGAAAGAACAAATAGGACGCAGAATAAAGGAAATTGCTGATTATTCCAAAAGGCGGGGAGAGAAGGATAATATTTCTGCCATAGTTATCAAAACCGGGTAAAGGAGGACAATGTCGTGGAAAATGAATTAGGAAATTTGGAGGAAATACCGGAAGAAAAATATCAGATGGAAGGATTGCAAATAGGAAAATGTAAGATAGAAGAATTTCTGATAGAAAAATATCGTATACAAGAAGAAATCGGAAAAGGGGGAAGCGGAATCGTATATAAGGCACAGGATGAACGCTTAGGACGTACCGTGGCAGTGAAGGAATTTCACGGTGGCAAATATGCAAGAAAAGAAATCGAACTGCTCAAGAAATTGAAACACCAGGCGCTTCCTGATATTTTTGATTATATAGTGGCGGGAGAGAAGAAATATCTTGTCATGGAATACATAGAAGGGGTGACCCTTGAAAGCTATGTGAAGAAATTTGGACCTATCTGTCAAAAGCAGGCACTCGTGTGGGCAGGTGAACTTGCGCAGGTTCTCCATTATCTGCATGGGCGAGGTGAACCGGTAATCTATCGGGATATGAAGCCTTCTAATGTGATGATAAACGATAGGGGCGAAGCCAAGCTTATCGATTTTGGCAGCGCATATTTTAAATATGAGGAGAGGCAGGAACAGATATGCACGGGTACCTACGGCTATGCGGCGCCGGAGCAGTTTGGAAGAAGTGCGGGATCGGTTGTGGATGAGAGGAGTGATGTCTATGGTCTGGGAGCAACCCTTCACTATATGCTTACGGGAAGCGATCCATCTCTGCCTCCTTTTCTGATACAGCCCCTTCGATTTTACAATGCAGCATTGTCACCCGGACTGGAAAAAGTAATTAAGAAGGCAACAGAGAAGGAGAGGGAGAGACGGTATCAGAACATAGCACAAATGGAGGAAGCGCTAAAGAAGCAGAATGGGGCAGACAAGAGGCGGAAGTGGATGTATGCAGTGGCAGGCGTTATTTATTATATATTATTGCTTATCGCAGGGGGTATATTTTTGAACTTGTGGGAGTTATATATAAGATATGGAGAAGAGAGGCTTATCGGCAATGAATGGAAAGTGGAAGTTACAGCGGGAGTTATTATTGCTCTTTGCCTTATAAAAACGGTACTTGGAAGCAGGAGAGTGGGGCCGTGCAAAAAGGTAAGGCAGATAAAGTCTGTTTACCTTTCCGCTAAAAAGAACAGAGGGCTTATGATGATTTTTTGTATCGTAATGGCTTCCTTTCTTCTGGCGGCCCCTTGTATGGCTTCTGAAAAGGATGAGATCTTCCCTGTAGTCATCCGGAACGAAAAGGGACAGAAGTTAATCATCCGGTATGATACTGTGTACAGTCCCCCGGGAGATATGAAATTAGAAGTACCGGCGGACAGTTTTGAAGGCGGGAAAGAATACGAGCTTACTCTTATTTGTACCGAGCTTGATACAAAGGACGAAAGAAGCAGAACTTTTTACTTGAAATTTCCCGCACCTTGACACTAAAATAGGGGTATGATAGACTTCAAGTTATCATACCATCGATTGACTCATGCAAAACTCATGGTTCAGGGCGTGTAAGATCTTGTCAATCGATGGTACAGTTTGTCGGAGAACTCCGGCAGGGAGGTATTCATGTATAGAGATAATACGAAGGTTGTACATATAGGAAATAGGGTGATTGGCGGTGGGAATCCCATTCTGATCCAGTCTATGACAAATACGAGGACAGAGGATGTGGAAGCCACAGTTACGCAGATACACAGGCTGGAGCAGGCGGGCTGCGAAATCATTCGATGCACGGTGCCTACTATGGAGGCGGCGCTTGCTATAAAAGAGATTAAAAAGCAAATATCCATACCTTTAGTAGCCGATATTCATTTCGATTACCGGATGGCGATTGCAGCAATGGAAAATGGTGCGGATAAGATAAGAATCAATCCGGGAAATATCGGGAAAAAGGAAAATGTCGCCGCTGTCGTAACGGTGGCGAAGGAGCGGAATATCCCCATTCGCGTCGGTGTAAACAGCGGCTCTTTGGAAAAGGATCTGATTGAAAAATACGGCGGTGTCACCGCACAGGGAATCGTGGAAAGTGCGCTGGATAAGGTGAAGATGATAGAGGAGCTGGGCTATGATCATCTGGTGATCAGTATCAAATCCTCCGATGTGCTTATGTGCGTAAAGGCCCATGAGATATTGGCTAAGGAGACCGGTTACCCGCTTCACGTAGGAATTACAGAGTCGGGAACGCTCTTAGGAGGAAATATCAAATCGGGAGTGGGGCTTGGCATCATTTTATATCAGGGGATTGGTGATACAATCAGGGTGTCCCTGACCGGTGATCCGGTGGAGGAAATCAAATCGGCGAAACTGATTCTGCGCACGCTGGGGCTTAGAAAAGGTGGGATAGAGGTAGTTTCCTGCCCTACCTGCGGCAGAACGAAAATCGATTTGATCCAGCTTGCCAATGAGGTGGAACAGATGGTCCAGGATATACCGTTAGACATCAAGGTAGCAGTGATGGGCTGTGCGGTAAATGGCCCCGGAGAAGCGAGAGAGGCAGATATCGGTATTGCGGGCGGTACCGGAGAAGGGCTGTTAATCAAAAAGGGCAAAATCGTAAAAAAGGTACCGGAGGATCAGCTTCTTTCCGTATTAAAGGAAGAACTGTTAAATTGGAACAAAGAATAGGGTTGATGAGAGTTGAAAAAGTTTTTTGAGGTTTTCCCGTCGTTACAATTGGAGGATAAGCTGCAGGATTTGTTCGGTCAGGTGGAGGTGGAAAGAATCTCTGCTACTAAGCGAAAGGATTTTTTGCGTATCTATATTTCCAGCGACAGACTTATTCACAAGGAATATGTTATGAAGGTGGAGGAGTCAATAAAAAAACAGCTCTTC
This sequence comes from Bacillota bacterium, assembly GCA_023399455.1. GTDB lineage: Bacteria > Bacillota > Clostridia > Lachnospirales > Lachnospiraceae > Kineothrix > Kineothrix sedimenti. Next base: position 45,967 of record JAEWPN010000093.1, on the reverse strand, counting down.
CCCAGCTTTTCCATGACAATAAAGATATATGAAAAATATCATCTGTCGGCACAATATAACCCAGAGAAGTTCATGCATATATATAAGGATAGTATTTTGCTGGAACTTAGAGAATATAGTCCGGTGGAATACAATATCTTCAAGAATGCAGACATTGAATATCCTTCGGAAAATAAAATCAGACTTACCATAGAGGATTCCGTACCGGCGAGAAGCAAGTCTGAGGAGCTGCTCCGTATCTTGGATAAGATATATAATGAGAGGTTCGAATTTCAGGTAGATATTTCCGTAGACTATAAGGAAGGGAAATCCGGAAAATATAAAGAAGAAGATGATCTGAAGATTGCAAGGCAGGTTGCGGATATTGCGGCTAGAGTAGGAGGATCATCTCCCGGCGAGGATGCGCAGAATGAATCGGAGGCAGAGGCTAATTCACCTGCGGAACCTAAGTCAGGCGGTGTGACGAAGCCGATCGAGTCTGGAATGAGGGGAAGTTTCCGCACCGGAAGAAAAGACGGTGATAAGAGTGACTTCAAGAGGGCGGTAAAGCGCTCTGATAATCCGGACGTCTTGTACGGCAGGGACTTTGACGAAGAAGCCATGCCTATAGAAGACATCATTGGCGAAATGGGAGAGGTGACGATCCGCGGCAAGATCATCAACATGGATAAGCGTGAGATAAAGAATGAGAAGACTATTCTTTTTTATGATATTACGGACTTTTCGGATACTCTGACGGTAAAACTGTTTGCGGGCAACGAGCAGGTGGCGGAAATAACGGAAGGAATGAGGCCTGGGGCGTTCGTGAAGCTTAAAGGTATGGCTGTCATCGATAAGTTCGATAACGAATTGACCATAGGCTCTATTAGTGGAGTAAAGAGAATACCGGATTTCACCTCTTCACGGTCGGATAACAGTGCCAGAAAGAGAGTGGAGCTTCATTGTCATACCAAAATGAGTGATATGGACGGCGTTTCTGAGGCGAAGGATATTGTTAAGCGTGCCTATAAGTGGGGACATCCGGCTATCGCCATTACGGACCATGGAGTCGTGCAGTCCTTTCCCGATGCCAATCACGTATGGGAGGATTTGTGGAAGGCAGAGAAGGCGAAACGGAAGGAGGCAGGAGATAAGAATCCCGATAAGCAGGACTTCTTCAAGGTTATTTACGGAATGGAAGCCTATCTGGTAGATGATTTGAAGGAAATCGTGACGGGTGATAAGGGGCAGGATTTCAGCAGCACCTTTGTTGTATTCGATATCGAGACTACGGGCTTTTCTCCGGTACATAACAGAATTATAGAAATTGGCGCAGTGAAGGTAATTGACGGACAGATTGCGGACAGATATTCTGCCTTTGTGAATCCGGATGTGCCGATTCCCTTCGAAATAGAGAAACTGACGGGTATCAACGACGAGATGGTTATGGATTCTCCTATGATCGATGTGATTTTGCCGCAATTTTTTGATTTCTGTGAGGACGCAGTGCTGGTAGCCCATAACGCGAATTTCGATATGAGTTTTATTATAGAAAATGCCAGAAGGTTAGGCTTGGAGAAGGAATTTACTTACGTAGATACGGTAGGCATCGCGAGAATACTTCTGCCGCATCAGGCCAGACATACGTTGGACGCGGTGGCAAAAACACTGGGAATATCCCTTGAAAACCATCATCGTGCAGTGGATGATGCGGAAGCTACCGCAGAAATATTTGTAAAGTTCATTCCGATGCTTAAAGAAGAAGGCGCCAATACGTTAAAGAAAGTTAACGCTCTCGGAGCCTCCAGCCCGGATATTGTAAAGAAGCTTCCCACCTACCATGCGATCATTCTTGCCAAGAACGATACGGGACGGGTTAATTTATATCGTCTTGTTTCGGAATCTCATTTAACTTTTTATAGTAAGAGGCCGAGGGTTCCAAAGAGCTTGCTTCTCAAATATAGAGAAGGCTTGATTCTTGGCAGTGCGTGCGAAGCGGGAGAGCTTTATCGGGCTCTGCTAGACGGCAAGGCGGATGCAGAAATTGCAAGGCTTGTTAATTTCTATGATTATTTGGAGATACAGCCTCTTGGCAACAACAAGTTTATGATCGAGTCGGAGAAGGTAAGGAATATCAACTCCATGGATGATATTATGGACATCAATAAGAAAATCGTGGAGCTTGGAGAGCAGTTTGGAAAGCCGGTGGTAGCGACCTGCGATGTGCATTTCCTCGATCCGGAGGATGAGGTTTACCGACGTATCATTATGGCGGGAAAGGGGTTTTCCGATTCGGATGATCAGGCTCCGCTCTACCTTCGCACTACGGAGGAGATGTTGGAGGAGTTCGAATATCTGGGAAGCGATAAAGCGCAGGAGGTAGTCATTACCAATACGAATCTGATTGCGGATATGGTGGAAACCATGTCTCCGGTAAGACCGGATAAATGCGCACCCATCATTCCTGACAGCGACAAGACGCTGACGGATATTTGCTATAATAAGGCACATGAAATATACGGGGATATGTTGCCGGATATCGTGGAAAAAAGATTGGAGAGGGAACTTCATTCCATTATAACCAACGGCTTCGCAGTAATGTATATCATTGCCCAAAAGCTTGTTTGGAAATCGGTGGAGGATGGGTATCTGGTAGGCTCCAGAGGATCGGTAGGCTCCTCTTTTGTGGCGACTATGGCAGGTATCACGGAGGTAAATCCATTAAGCCCGCACTATTATTGCTCAGAATGCCATTATAATGATTTCTATTCCGAAGAGGTAAAGGCTTATGCGGGGCGGGCGGGCTGTGATATGCCGGATAAGGCATGTCCGGTCTGCGGTGCGCCGCTTAAGAAGGACGGCTTCGATATCCCTTTTGAAACCTTCCTCGGTTTTAAGGGAGACAAGGAGCCGGACATTGACCTTAACTTTTCCGGTGAATACCAGAGTAAGGCACATAAATATACGGAGGTTATCTTCGGAGCGGGGCAGACATACAGGGCCGGGACGATAGGTACCCTGGCGGATAAGACCGCCTTCGGCTATGTGAAGAATTATTTCGAAGAGCGCGGATGGAGAAAGCGTACCTGCGAAATCAACCGCATTGTCGTAGGGTGCACAGGAATTCGAAGAAGTACTGGCCAGCATCCGGGAGGCATTATCGTATTGCCTTTGGGTGAGGATATCAACTCTTTTACGCCTGTGCAGCATCCGGCTAATGATATGACCACGGATACCGTAACGACCCATTTCGATTACCACTCCATAGACCATAACCTATTGAAGCTGGATATTCTTGGGCACGACGATCCTACCATGATTCGTATGCTTCAAGATTTGACAGGAATCGATCCGGTAAAGATTCCTTTGGACGATAAACAGGTCATGTCTCTGTTTAAGAATACGGAGGCACTTGGAATTACGCCCGACCAGATCGGGGGCTGTAAGCTGGGAGCTTTGGGAATACCGGAGTTCGGTACGGAATTCGCCATGCAGATGTTGATCGATACGAAGCCTCAGGCTTTTTCCGATTTGGTCAGAATTGCGGGGCTGGCTCACGGTACGGACGTATGGCTTGGAAATGCACAGACGCTCATTCAGGAAGGAAAGGCGACTATTTCCACGGCAATCTGTACAAGAGACGATATCATGGTCTATTTGATCGGTATGGGAGTGGAGAGCTCTCTGGCGTTTAACATAATGGAGAGCGTGCGGAAAGGAAAGGGCCTGACCGCTCAGATGGAGGAAGCCATGGTGGCTGCGGATGTGCCCGACTGGTATATATGGTCGTGCAAGAAGATCAAGTATATGTTCCCGAAAGCCCATGCGGCGGCATATGTTATGATGGCTTGGCGCATCGCCTATTGTAAGATCAATTATCCCCTTGCTTTTTATGCGGCCTTTTTCAGCATCCGTGCCTCTGCCTTTTCCTATGAGCTGATGTGTCAGGGCAGGGATCACTTGGAGAAAATGATGACGGATTATAAGCGCAGAAGTGATACGCTGTCAAAAAAGGAGCAGGACTCATTCCGTGATATGAAGGTTGTTCAGGAGATGTACGCCAGGGGATTTGAATTCGTTCCTATCGATATTTTTTCCGCACAGTCCCGCCTGTTCCAAGTCGTGGGCGGCAAGCTCATGCCGTCGCTAAACAGCATAGATGGTTTGGGAGAGAAGGCGGCGGACGCCATTGTAGAGGCTGCTAAGGACGGCGCTTTTTTGTCGAAGGACGATTTCAGACAGAGAACGAAGGTCTCCAAAACGGTCATCGAGCTGATGGACACCTTGAATTTGTTGGGTAATCTTCCGGAGTCGAATCAAATAAGTTTATTTGATTTTGTATCCTAAATATTATATAATAAAAGGGAAGTTTTGGTAGTACATAAGACGTCAGATGGAGGGTACATATGTTTAGTCAGATTTTTGGGAGATATTTAGTGGGAAAAAACTTGATTTCGGCGAGTAAGCTTGAAAAGGCATTGGAATATCAGCAGAAGGTCCGCGTAAAAATGGGGCTTATCGCTGTTTCCGAGAAGCTTTTAACCGAAGAAGAAGCGGAAAAAATTAATAAAAGGCAGGCAGGGGAAGATAAGCGCTTCGGCGATATTGCGGTAGAACAGGGTTACCTGACTGAGAATCAGGTAGAGAGGCTTTTAAAGCTTCAGGGCAATCCTTATCTGGTGTTCGTACAGTCGATGACGGAGAATGGCATTATGACGCTTGAGGAAATAGAGAAAGCGATGGAGCTGTACCGGAAAGAGACTGGATTTACGGCTACCGATATCGAGGATTTGAAGAGCGGCGATGCGGATCGTATCGTACCTCTTTTCATAAGGAGCGACGATGAGCGGGCGCAGGCGCTTGCGGGAGTAGCTATCCGCACGGTGATCCGCCTGATAGATTCCAGAATAGCAATCGGCCCCTCCGAGGAAGTCGAAGATTATGAATTCAAAGATATAGCTTTACAGGACGTAAAGGGGGAGTACAATATAACTCTAGGGCTTTCGGGAGAAGAGAACAGTCTGCTTGCAATCGCCAGCGCTTTTGCGAAGGAAGAGTTTACCGAGATGGATCTGTATGCTTTCGACTCGGTATGTGAGTTCATTAACTGTGTAAACGGGCTGTATGCTTCCGCGTTGAGTGTAGAGGGAGTTTCAGTGGATATGGTTCCTCCCATGTTTTATCAGAAGGGAAGAATAAAAGTTGACGGGAAAGCGCTCGTTATCCCTTTATACATTAAGAACAGCAAGATAGAAGTTTTTATTGCGATGGACACAAACCTTAACGTTTCCGTATAACATAGATATATATCAATAGGAGGACATAATTATGGCAAGTATTTTGATTATAGACGATTCGAGGACATCCCGAAAGATTTTGAAGGAAGTGTTGGAGAGCGCAGGACATAAGGTGGTTGGTGAGGCTGCGAACGGAGAAGAAGGAGTCGGTTTATATAGAGAATTGAAGCCGGACTTAGTGACCTTGGATATTACCATGCCGGTGATGAACGGTTTGGAGGCGCTTGAACACTTAATCGAGGAGGACAAGAAGGTGAAGGTTATTATGATTACCGCCGCCGGGCAGAAGGAGAAGATGGTCAAGGCAATTAAGGAAGGTGCTGCCGATTTCATTACCAAGCCTTTCGAGGCGGAACATGTAATCGAAGCGGTAAACCGCTTGTTGGAGCGATGAAATAAGGCGCGAAATGACCGATAAATGGAGGGGAAATTAAAAAGACAGAACAAATACAAAATTTTAAAAAAAAGTGCTTGCATTATTAGTCGTTTTATAATAAAATAAGCAAGTCGGCAAATGAACAGGAAAAAATGTTCGGTTTGTATTCGTTCTGGCTCGTTGGTCAAGCGGTTAAGACGCCGCCCTCTCACGGCGGAATCAGGGGTTCGATTCCCCTACGAGCTGCTTTAATTATTTTTTCGAAAATCCTTGCAATTAGTGTGATGTAGTGCTATAGTATAGGAAGAATATATGTTACTGTTAATTAGAGTGGACTTGCGAGTCCACTCTTTTTGCGGGTAATGATTTTCTGACGGGAATTTCTGATAGAAATTTTCTATCAGAAATTGAGAAAGGAACGGGTGAATAGATGTCCAGAAAAGAAACATATGAAAACAGGACAGAGGAGCTGCTTCGGCCGATAGTGCAGGAAGCTGGCGTAGAGATTTACGATGTGGAATATGTAAAAGAGGGGAGCGATTTTTATCTTCGTGCTTATATCGATAAGCCGGAGGGAGTGAATATTAATGACTGCGAGGCGGTGAGCCGTGCGCTGTCGGATGCGTTAGATGAGAAAGACTTTATAAGCGATGCCTACATTTTGGAAGTGAGCAGTCCGGGGCTTGGAAGAACATTGAAAAAAGATAAGCATTTGGAGAAAAGTATCGGAGAAGAAGTAGAAATTAAAACATATAAGCAGATAGACAAGTGTAAGGAGTTCAAAGGCGTATTGAAAGCATACGATGAGAAATCCGTAACGATAGAGGCTGAGAAGGAACTGGTTTTTGAAAGAACAGATATCGCATTAATCAGATTAGCACTTGATTTTTAGAGAGGATAATCTCGGTACGAGATAGCAGAAAGGAAAAGAGAAAAATGAACAAAGAATTGATGGAAGCATTAGATATTCTGGAGAAGGAAAAGGAAATCAGCAAAGAAACATTGTTTGATGCCATTGAGAATTCATTGATTACAGCCTGCAAAAATCATTTTGGAAAATCGGATAATATCAAAGTTGAAATTAACAGAGAGACCTGCGATTTTCTATGCTATGCGGAGAAAGAAGTAGTGGAGGAAGTAGAGGACGACTGCTGTCAGATTACGCTTGCGGATGCAAAAGAGCTTTCGCAGAAGGCGCAGCTTGGAGACCTTCTTCACGTAGAAATCAAATCCAAGGAATTCGGACGCATTGCAACACAGAATGCGAAGAATGTTATCCTGCAGAAAATAAGAGAAGAAGAAAGAAGCGTTATCTATAATCAGTATTATGAAAAAGAAAAAGATGTGGTAACCGGAATCGTACAACGTTATGTAGGAAAGAACATTAGCATAAACTTAGGGAAAGCGGACGGAATATTGAATGAGACCGAGCAGGTAAAGGGTGAAGTTTTCAAACCTACGGAACGGGTTAAGGTTTATATTTTGGAAGTGAAGAACACGCCTAAGGGACCGAGGATTCTCGTTAGCCGTACCCATCCCGAACTGGTAAAGAGGCTGTTTGAGTCCGAGGTTACGGAGATCAAGGACGGCACGGTTGAAATCAAAAGCATTGCCAGGGAATCAGGGAGTAGAACTAAAATGGCTGTTTGGTCCAATAATCCCAATGTGGATGCTGTAGGTGCATGTGTCGGTTTAAATGGCGCGCGAGTGAATTCCATTGTGGAGGAGCTGCGCGGAGAAAAAATCGACATTATTAACTGGGACGAAAACCCCGGCAATCTCATTCAGAATGCTTTGTCTCCGGCAAAAATCGTTGCGGTATTCGCAGATCCTGATGAAAAGACGGCAAAGGTCGTAGTACCGGATTATCAGCTTTCTCTGGCGATCGGTAAGGAAGGACAGAATGCAAGGCTCGCAGCGAGACTGACCGGATATAAGATAGACATCAAGAGTGAGACGCAGGCGAAGGATTCGCCGGGCTTCCGTTATGAGGATTACGCGGATGAATATGACGAGTATGACGAGGAATATGATGAAGAGTATGACGGCGAGTATGTAGAAGAGGATAGTTTGGAAGAAATTCCGGCAGAAGAATAGAGGGCTTTTGTATCAAATTGATACGATAAGCTTAGAAAGGGCATGATATGGCAAAGAAAATCCCTTTGAGACAATGCGTGGGCTGTGGTGAGATGAAGAGCAAGAAGGAAATGATGCGGGTTTTAAAAACAGCGGAAAACGACATTATTCTCGACGTAACAGGCAAAAAGAATGGAAGGGGTGCTTATGTTTGTATTTCTGAGGAGTGCCTGAAAAAGGCAAGGAAGAATAAAGGGCTTGAGCGGTCTTTTAAAATGAGTATTCCAGACGAGGTTTATGAAAAGCTGGAGAAGGAGTTTAGAGGAGAATGAATAAGATATATTCATTACTTGGCCTCGCTGCCAGATCCAGAAATGTAGTGAGCGGAGAGATAGCAACAGAAAAAGCAGTGAAGACGGGAAGCGCGGTATTGGTAATAGTCAGTAAGGACGCTTCCGATAATACCATAAAAATGTTTCGCAATATGTGTGACTTTTATAATGTGCCGTTTTTTCAATATGGAACGAAAGAGGAACTGGGGCACGCCATGGGTAAAGAAATGCGCTCTTCATTAGCAGTAACAGATAATGGATTTGCACAGTCCATAAAGAAGCATTTGGAAGCATCAGAAGAATAAAACGGAGGTAGTGAGCATGGCGAAAATGAAAGTACATGAGCTTGCGAAAGAATTAGATAAACAGAGTAAAGATATTATCTCTTTTCTACAAGAAAAGGGAATAGAGGCAAAGGCGCCGCAAAGCTCCATCGAGGACGATGCGGTAGCTCTTATAAGAAAACAATTTGGGAAAGAGAGGGCTGAGACGACGAAGCAGGAAGTTGTAAAAGCAGAGCAGGAGACAGCAGATATACCTAAGAAAAAGAAGAAGATTATTTTTGTGAGCAATCCTCACAACAGCAAGATGCCGGGACAAAAGCCCCAGCAGCAGGGCGGAGAGAGAAAAGCGACCTCGGCTCCTGGTAATAGCAATTCGACGAATTCGAATCAGAAAAAGGCTGTAGAGCCATATCGTCCGGTAAAACCGTTGACACCACCCTCGCCTACACCTCCCGTGACGATGGTATCGCCTGCCGGTACACCTAAAAAAGAGACGAAATCGATGCAGGAAGCAGATTCTGTAATTGAGACCCAGACAGCGGCAGCAAGACCGACGGAAAGGGATACTTCTGAAAGAAGAAGCTATTCTGATAACCGCAGCGGCAATACGGAGTCTCAAAGAAGAACCGATAATAATAGAAATGACGGCGGAAGCAGACCGTATAATAACAACAGGCCCGACGGCGGAAACAGGCCGTATAATAACAACAGGCCTGACGGTGGGAGCAGACCGTATAATAACAACAGGCCCGACGGCGGAAACAGGCCGTATAATAACAACAGGCCTGACGGCGGAAACAGGCCGTATAATAACAATAATAACAGGCCCGACGGCGGAAGCAGACCGTATAATAACAACAGACCTGATGGCGGAAACAGACCATATAATAACAACAGGCCCGACAATAACAGAAATGAAAATCGGAGTGACAATAGAAATGATAACCGAGGAACGAATCGCCCTCCTTATGGCGGCAATCAGGAGAATCAAGGCGATAGGCGTAATTATTCTTCTAATACAAGGGGCAATAGGCCTTTTAACAATAATGAAGGCGGTGGCAGAGGCAATGCAGGGGCGGACAATAGGTTCAGAAAACCTGCGTCTTCCAAAGGCTTCGTACCGGAAAGTCCGGTAAAGGACACTGAAAAGCACAGAGATGAAGAAAAGCGCAGAATCAGTCAGGAAAAGGATAAGCGTTCCAAAAAAGATTTTATTTATGAAGAAGATACAAAAACGCTGAACAAAAATAAGGCCGGTAGGTTTATCAAACCGGAAAAGAGAGTGGAAGATGCGAAGGAAGAGCAGATTAAAGTAATTACAGTGCCTGAATCTATCACGATTAAAGATTTTGCGGATAAAATGAAGTTGCAGCCTTCTGCCATCATTAAAAAGCTGTTTCTTCAGGGTCAGATTGTAACGGTGAATTCCGAGCTTTCCTTTGAAGAGGCGGAAAATATCGCGATTGAATACGATATTATCTGTGAAAAAGAAGTTAAGGTTGACGTCATCGAGGAACTGTTAAAGGAAGAGGACGAAAACGAAGAAGAACTGGCTACGAGACCTCCGGTTATATGCGTTATGGGTCACGTCGATCACGGGAAAACTTCACTGTTAGACGCTATTCGTAAAACCAACGTCATCGATAAGGAAGCCGGCGGCATTACGCAGCATATCGGTGCTTATACGGTAAATGTTAACGGTCAGAAGATTACGTTTCTCGATACACCAGGTCATGAGGCCTTTACAGCAATGCGTATGCGCGGAGCGAACTCCACGGATATCGCTATTCTCGTAGTTGCGGCGGATGACGGAGTAATGCCTCAGACGGTAGAAGCAATCAACCATGCTAAGGCGGCAGGCATCGAAATTATCGTGGCTGTCAACAAGATAGATAAACCCAGTGCCAATATGGATCGGGTAAAACAGGAAATGACAGAATATGAGCTGATTCCTGTTGATTGGGGCGGAACGACAGAGTTCGTACCTGTTTCTGCAAAGTCAGGAGAAGGCATCGATACACTGTTAGAGACCATTTTGCTTACGGCAGAAATTCTGGAGCTTAAGGCAAATCCTGAAAGACGCGCAAGAGGTCTCGTCATCGAGGCTGAATTGGATAAGGGAAGAGGTCCGGTTGCCACTGTACTGGTACAAAAGGGTACGCTTCATGTAGGAGACTTTATTTCGGCAGGCGCATGTCACGGTAAGGTAAGAGCTATGATCGATGATAAGGGAAGACGGGTAAAAGAAGCGCTTCCTTCTACGCCGGTAGAAATTCTGGGACTTTCCGATGTACCCAGTGCAGGCGAAGTGTTTATTGCACATGAAAATGACAAGACTGCAAAAACTTATGCAGAAACCTATCTCTCTCAGAATAAAGAAAAGATGCTTGAAGATACTAAAGCCAAGATGTCTCTTGACGATCTCTTTACAAAGATTCAGGCAGGCAATTTGAAGGAACTTAATCTGATTGTAAAGGCCGACGTACAGGGAAGCGTTGAGGCGGTAAAGCAAAGCCTTCTCAAGCTTTCCAACGACGAAGTGGTAGTAAAATGTATTCATGGAGGAGTAGGTGCTATCAACGAGTCGGACGTATCGCTGGCATCGGCTTCGCAGGCGATTATTATCGGCTTCAACGTCAGACCGGATGCGATGGCCAAGACCATTTCCGAGAGGGAAGGCGTAGATATCAGGCTTTATAAAGTCATCTATCAGGCGATAGAGGATATAGAGGCAGCGATGAAGGGTATGTTAGATCCCGTATTCGAAGAGAAGGTAATCGGTCATGCGGAGGTGCGTCAGATATTCAAGGCATCTGCGATCGGCAACATTGCCGGATCTTATGTACTGGACGGTATGTTCAGAAAAGACTGCAAGGTTCGCGTTACGAGAGAGGGCGAGCAGATCTTCGAAGGCGAGCTGGCTTCTCTTAAGAGATTCAAGGACGACGTCAAAGAAGTAAAAGCCGGATTCGAGTGCGGCCTTGTATTTGAAGGCTTTGATCAGATGCAGGAGCTGGATGTCGTAGAGGCTTATATTATGGTAGAGGTACCTCGCTAAGGAGTCTATGGCTTCTGGTACGGCCTTGAAAGAAATGGATGATGATATGAGAAAAAATAGTTTAAAGAATACACGCATCAACGGGGAAGTACAGAGAGCTTTGGCTGAGATCATACGTGGAGGAATCAAGGATCCGCGTATCAGCCCTCTCACCTCGGTGGTATCGGTAGAGGTGTCTCCGGACTTAAAGACATGCAAGGCATGGATCAGCGTGCTGGGAGAAGAAGATGCCCTAAAGAGCACGCTGGCAGGCTTAAGAAGCGCGAGCGGCTATATTAAGAACCAGCTGGCAAAAGAAATCAATCTAAGAAATACGCCGGAAATCACTTTTATTATGGACCAGTCCATCGCTTATGGGGTGAACATGTCCAAACTGATCGACGAAGTGAATAAGGAAGGCGGTAAAGAAGAGGAGTAGGGGTAAATGTTTGACTTCCGCCTTTTTAGGCGGAGAAAGGGGGCGGACGATGAAAATTTCAGAAGAATTAAAAGGGGCGCAGACCATTGGCATCAGCGGACATATCAGACCTGACGGAGATTGCGTCGGCTCCTGTATGGCTTTATATTTGTATTTAAAGAAGGAATTTCCCGAGGCGCAGGTGGAAGTGTTCCTGGAGCAGCCTCCTGAGGTTTTTAACTGTATCAAGGACATAAAAGAAATACGGACCGATTTTAAAACGGAGCTTCAACGCTTCGATGCTTTTATTGCCCTCGACACGGTGAAAGAGCGTATGGGAGAAGCGGAGAAGTTTTTTGACAATGCGGGTAAGAAGATAAATATCGACCACCACATCAGCAATAAAGGCTGCGGTGGCACGAACTATATCGATGCGCAGGCCAGCTCCACCAGCGAGCTGATTTACAAGGTATTAGACGAAGAAAAGCTGGATGAAGAAATCGCTAAGGCAATTTATATCGGCATCATACACGATACGGGAGTATTCAATTATTCCAATACCACGCCGGATGCGCTTGTAATAGCATCTAAGCTGATTTCCTTCGGTTTTGATTTTTCGGAAATCATAGAAAAGACCTTTTATGAAAAGTCATATGTGCAGAACCTTCTGCTGGGGCGTGCGCTTTTGGAAAGTATCACGTTTATGGACGGAAAATGTATTGTTAGTGCGATACATCAGAGAACTCTGGCTTTTTATCATGCGGATTCTAAGGATTTGGAGGGCATCGTTAGTCAGCTTAATCATACAGAGGGCGTGGAGTGCACCATTTTCATGTATCAGACGAAAATGATGGAATACAAGGTAAGCCTGCGCTCCAGGGGAATGGTAGACGTGGCGCAGATTGCCGTATTTTTCGGCGGTGGCGGGCATGTACGTGCGGCAGGTTGTACAATGAACGGCACCTTCCACGACGTGGTGAATAATCTATCTCTGCATATTGAAAAAGAACTTCAGAAGAATATGAGATAAAACATGCAAAAGATTATGGAGAGGTAAGATGTATAACGGAATTATCAATGTATATAAAGAAGCAGGCTTTACCTCTCATGACGTGGTGGCGAAGCTTCGTGGAATATTGAAGCAGAAGAAGATAGGGCATACGGGGACGCTGGATCCGGATGCGGTAGGAGTGCTCCCGGTCTGTCTTGGAAGTGCTACGAAGCTGTGCGATATGCTTACGGATAAGAGCAAGGAATACCGGACGGAGTTTCTGCTTGGAAAGATAACGGATACGCAGGATATTTCGGGTAAGATTCTTTCAGAAAAAGAGGTAGACGTTACTGCATTACAGGTGCAGGAGGCTGTCTTGTCCTTCGTTGGAGCCTATGATCAGGTCCCGCCCATGTATTCTGCAATTAAAGTAGACGGAAAAAAGCTGTACCAGCTTGCGCGCGAAGGCAGGGAAATAGAGCGGAAGGCAAGGCCGGTACACATTGATTATATAACGATAAATAGCATAGAACTTCCTAAAGTTGCAATGACGGTAGGCTGTTCAAAGGGTACCTATATCCGGACACTATGCCATGATATCGGTCAAAAGTCAGGCTGCGGAGCCGTGATGACACATTTGGAGAGGACCCGTGCAGGCGGATTCGTTTTAGCGGATTCCATGACACTTGGCGATATAGAGAAAGCTGCAGTGCAGGGCGCTGTAGGTAAATACATACTTCCGGTGGATGCGGTATTTAAGGATTATAAAGCGGTAATGGTAGAGGAAAAGTTTAAGAAACTTATCGACAACGGGAATTCCTTTTATGCCGGTATGCTGACGGAGACGGGCGCATACGGGGATGAAGAACCGGTGCGGGTGTACGGCTGTGAAGGAAAGTTTTACGGCATATATGAATATTGTTCGCGGGACGAGCGGTTTACTCCTGTGAAAATGTTTTTGGAGAAATAAAATGCAAATTATTCAAGGAACGACAGAATTCGAGTTAAGCGAAAAGAGTGCGGTTTCCATAGGTAAATTCGACGGTATCCATTTGGGGCATCAGAAATTGCTTGGCAATATATTGGAGCAAAAAGAACAAGGTCAGAAAGCGGTTGTATTCACTTTCGATCCGCCGCCCTCCGTACTTTTTGGAAGAGCGGACGATAGGGAACTGATGACGAAAAAGGAGAAAAGAACGGCCTTTGATCGGATGGGAATTGATGTACTCATAGAATTCCCGCTGACAGCGCAGACTGCAGCCACTTTGCCCGAGGATTTCATCGAGGATATTCTGGTAAAGAGGCTCCGTGCCGAATACATAGCAGCGGGAGCCGACGTGTCCTTCGGCGATAAAGGGGCAGGAAATTACATGCTCCTGCGTTCTATGGCAAAGCATTTTGGATATCAGGTGGAGATTATTGATAAGATTTATTTTAATGGACGGGAAATCAGCTCAACCTACGTGCGTGAAGAATTGGAAAAAGGCAATATGGAAACTGTGGCAAAACTGCTGGGAGCCCCTTATGGCATAAGTGAGACGGTAGTCCATGGAAACCGTTTTGGCAGAACAATCGGAATGCCTACGGCTAATCTTCTGCCTTCTGAGACTAAGCTATTGCCTCCAAGAGGGGTCTATTATTCCGAAGTATTTATAAAAGAAATGCGATATGCCGGGATAACGAATATCGGTTACAAGCCCACAGTAAGCGATATAAAGCAAATGGGTGTGGAAACCTTTATTTATGAATTCGATGAGGATATTTACGGAGAAGAGATGACGGTAAGACTGCTTTCCTATAAGAGGCCGGAGGAAAAATTTGACGGTAAAGCTGCTTTAAAGGAGCAGATGATAAAAGATATCGAAGAAGGAAAAGCATTTCATTTCGGATAGTGAATTTCGTGTCAGCGGGGAGAGCAAGGCGTAAGGACGCAATGCAGAATAATGTAGAAAAAGCGCGAAAACTTCCAAAGTTTCCCGCTTTTTTTTATTTGACAGCAGTATGCTCTGTTGCTATAATAACCCTGTAATATATTTAATAATTCTGTAATATATCGCGGAGGTTTTCATGAAATATAAAATGACGGGCATTGCCAGTATGTGCATAACGGGAATGATCTTACTGCAGAATACTCCGGTACATGCAATAGAAGGCAGTGAAGCGCTGGAGAAGCTGTTTTTGTCGAAAGAGGTTTCCACTGTTGCAAACAATGAACTGGGAACGAATTATTCCATAGCCGAAGGCATTACTACGGCCAGTGTGTTCAAGCCGAAAGCGATTGCGGTCACGGAGCCTATAAAGGAATCCATAGCACAGCCGGTAGGAGCGGCGGCCTTGCTGGAAACGGAAAAGACTCAGGAAGAATATATCGCTGCGGCAGATGAGGCTCAGGGCGCGCTCTGGGGATATACGAATCTCGGTATTTCCAATGTGGACAATAATTTAAATATAAGACAAACGCCTGCAGATGACGGAAAACTGGTAGGAAAGCTTCCGAAGAATGCGGCATGCGAAATAATAAAGAACGAAGGCGAGTGGACGCTTATCAAGTCCGGAAAAGTAGAGGGCTATGTGAAGAGCGAATTCCTATTGAATGGCTGGAATGCAAAAAAGCGTGCCAACGAAGCTATGGCCGTAGTTGCAGTAGTCAATAGCGACAGCTTAAAGGTCAGGGAAAAGCCGAATACGGACTGTGAAGTGATTACCATGGTTCCTAAAGGAGAGGAACTTGACGTAGTAGCAGTAGAAGGCGACTGGGTTAAGATTTTAATCGACGATGAGGAGAATTATGTTGCGGCAGAATATGTCAGCGTAGAGGAGAAGCTTGCAAATGCTATTACGATGACTGAGTTGTTATATGGGCAGGGTGTGTCCAATGTTCGTGTGGATTTGTGCCAATATGCAAAGCAGTTTGTAGGGAATCCTTATGTGTGGGGCGGAACCAGCCTGACCAAGGGCGCGGATTGTTCCGGTTTTGTGCTCAGCGTATTTAAGAATTTTGGTATCTCTCTGCCTAGAAATTCAGGGTCACAGGCGGGGACAGGAACGAAAATATCCATTTCTGAAGCGCAGCCCGGTGATTTGATTTTCTATGCGAAGGGCGGCAGCATCAATCATGTAGCGTTGTATATCGGCGGGGGGCAGGTGGTGCATGCCAGCAGTCCTAAGACGGGAATCAAGATTTCCCAATATAATTATAGAACTCCTGCAAAAATAGTACGGGTTTTGCCAAAAGATTGATTTGTAGTGTTTACATGAAGAATAAAATGTGTTAAAATGACAAAGTATGATATGGAACCGATACTCAGATTAGGGACGACTCCGACCCCATCTTAGTATACGGCGTTAAGACAAGAAGGAGGAAATCAAATGATTTCAAAGGAAAAGAAAACATCGATTATTCAGGAATACGCCAGAACAGAAGGCGACACCGGTTCACCGGAGGTACAGATTGCGGTACTTACAGCGAGAATTCAGGAGCTTACAGAGCATTTGAAGAGCAATTCGAAGGATCATCACTCAAGAAGAGGGCTTCTCAAAATGGTTGGACAGAGACGTGGTCTTCTCGGTTATTTGAAGAAAACCGACATTGAGAGATACCGTTCTTTAATTGAAAGACTTGGAATCAGAAAGTAATTATTAAATGGAAAAAAGGCGGATACAGACTGATAGGTTGCAGTGTCCGTCTTTTTATGCGTAAATAGGATATGTTAATAAAAGGCGGAGGGGATACTCCGAGACCACTGATGTGAGCTCGAACTTAAAATGTTTTCTGCTTCGAGAGTACATCAGTAGTTTCGGTATCTCTTGCCTTTTAAGTATAAAAAAGGAGAAAAAGAGTAAATGGAAAAAAATTACAAAACTTTTACAATGGATATTGCTGGCAGAACTCTGAGCATCGATATAGACAGAGTCGGCAAGCAGGCAAACGGCTGCGCGTTCATGCAGTATGGTGAGACTACCGTGCTTTGCACGGCTACGGCTTCTGAGAAGCCGAGAGAAGGAATCGATTTCTTCCCTTTAAGCGTAGAATATGAAGAAAAATTATACGCAGTAGGAAAGATTCCCGGTGGCTTTAATAAAAGAGAGGGTAAGGCTTCTGAGAACGCCATTTTGACGAGCCGCGTTATCGACAGACCGATGAGACCTCTTTTCCCTAAGGATTACAGAAATGATGTCACTCTCAACAATATGGTAATGTCTGTAGATCCGACCTGCCGTCCTGAATTGGTAGCTATGATCGGTTCCGCAGTTGCAACATGTATTTCAGACATTCCCTTTGACGGACCGTGCGCAACGACACAGATAGGCATGATAGACGGTGAGTTCGTCATCAACCCTTCCCAAGAGGAGTGGAAAATCGGTGATCTAAATCTTACCGTAGCTTCTACCGCCGAAAAAGTTATTATGATTGAGGCGGGTGCTAACGAGGTACCCGAAGGTAAGATGATTGAAGCGATTTATATGGCCCATGAAATCAATCAGACGCTGATCGCATTCATCAACAAGATCGTTGACGAAGTAGGAAAAGCGAAGCACGAATATACAAGCTGTGCAGTACCGGCGGAAATGTTCGAGGAGATGAAGAAAATAGTAACTCCTGAAGAAATGGAAGAAGCAGTATTCACGGACGAG
This sequence comes from Bacillota bacterium, assembly GCA_023399455.1. Taxonomy (GTDB): domain Bacteria; phylum Bacillota; class Clostridia; order Lachnospirales; family Lachnospiraceae; genus Kineothrix; species Kineothrix sedimenti. Next base: position 28,542 of record JAEWPN010000093.1, on the reverse strand, counting down.
AAACAGGTGCGTGAAGAGAATATAAGAAAAATTACGGCAAAATTAGAAGAGGCCTTTGCGGAGAACGAAGAGTGGCTTGCTATTTTAGGTGAAGCTATTTATCAGTATGAGAAGAAGACAGTGCGTAAGATGATTTTAAAGGACCATAAGCGTCCGGACGGTCGTGCTATTACGCAGATCAGACATCTTGCTGCCGAAATCGATTTGATTCCCAGAGTGCATGGTTCAGCGATGTTTACGCGCGGCCAGACACAGATTTGTACGGTGACGACGCTGGCACCCCTGTCTGATATGCAGAGAATTGACGGTTTGGATGAAAATGAAGTAAATAAAAGATATATGCATCATTATAATTTCCCGTCCTATTCCGTAGGAGAGACGAAGCCCAGCAGAGGGCCCGGACGCCGGGAAATAGGACACGGAGCACTGGCGGAGAAGGCTCTCATTCCGGTACTTCCTACGGAAGAGGAATTCCCGTATGCGATCCGTACGGTATCTGAGACGTTTGAATCCAATGGCTCTACCTCTCAGGCGTCTGTCTGTGCATCCACCATGTCCCTTATGGCTGCCGGAGTTCCCATTCGCAGACCGGTTGCAGGTATTTCCTGCGGTCTTGTGACGGGAGAAGGCGACGATGACTATATCGTGCTTACGGATATTCAGGGCTTGGAAGATTTCTTTGGAGATATGGACTTCAAAGTAGCGGGTACTCATGATGGAATTACTGCCATTCAGATGGATATTAAGATTCATGGTTTGACCAGACCTATCGTAGAGGAAGCGATTCAAAAGACGAAGGAAGCGAGAGAGTATATTCTTAACGAGATCATGACTCCCGCTATCGCAGAACCCAGAAAAGAAGTGGGACCGTATGCACCTAAGATTATTTCTGTTCAGATCGATCCGGAGAAAATCGGTGATGTGGTAGGACAGCGCGGCAAGACCATTAATGAAATTATTGCGCGTACCGGCGTTAAGATCGATATTACCGACGATGGAAAAGTATCTATCTGCGGTACAGATGCCGAGATGATGGATAAAGCGGTGGAAATTGTTAAAATCATCACGACTGACTTTGAAGAAGGACAGATTTTCAAAGGGACGGTTGTCAGCATAAAGGATTTCGGAGCATTTGTGGAATTTGCGCCGGGTAAAGAAGGAATGGTTCATATTTCCAAGATTGCAAAAGAAAGAATCAATCGTGTGGAGGATGTACTGTCTCTCGGAGACAAGGTGACGGTAGTATGCCTTGGCAAGGATAAGATGGGAAGACTCAGCTTTTCTATGAAGGACGTAGCTCAGGTATAATTGAAGAGATAGCAATAAATATGACAAGAGGAAGCTTTGATGTATAAAGCTTCCTTTTTTTATTGAGATTAAAATCATTTATATAAATAAAAAACGAATAAGAATTAATATAATATGAATACTGAAAATAAATAGATTTGTATATTCAAATAACACCTTTTCACGTGGTGGAATAAAAAGTTATCGGAGGAATCAGTTTGAATAAATTAGGTAAAGAAAAATCCCCCTATCTGCTCCAGCATGCCGCGAATCCTGTAAACTGGTTTCCCTGGGAGCCGGAGGCCTTTGAGCGGGCAGCACGAGAAGACAAACCTGTTTTTTTAAGTATTGGATACAGTACCTGCCACTGGTGTCATGTCATGGCGCATGAATCCTTTGAGGATGCCGATGTAGCGGCAGTCCTTAACGGCGATTATATCTGTATCAAGGTAGATCGAGAGGAACGTCCTGATATTGATGCAGTCTATATGGCGGCATGTCAAATGCTCACCGGATCAGGCGGCTGGCCCCTCACTGTTATCATGACGCCGGCGCAAAAACCATTCTGGGCCGGAACCTATTTGCCTAAAACGGCAGCCTATGGCAGAATGGGACTTATGGAACTATTAACAGCGGTCAAACAGTTGTGGGAAACGGACCGGAAGATGCTTCTTTCAAAGGGAGAACAAGTTACAGCTTTATTAAATGAACAGCAGGGAATCCTCGGAAAGAACATGGAACCTGATAAAGCTCTTTTGGCAAAAGCGGCTGAACAATTTAAGAGAATATATGATACGCAGTGGGGAGGATTCGGAACAGCCCCCAAATTCCCGGCACCGCACAATTTGTTATTCCTTTTACGTTATTCTCTGCTGGAGAAAGACTCTTCCGCGTTAGAAATGGTAAAGCACTCGCTTACTCAAATGTTCCGCGGCGGTATATTCGACCACCTTGGCGGCGGTTTCTCCCGCTATTCCACCGATGAAAAATGGCTTATACCTCATTTCGAAAAAATGCTCTATGACAATGCCTTGCTCACGCTTGCCTATTTGGATGCATACCATATCACCAATGATATATTTTTCCAAATGGTAGCAGAACGTACTCTGGATTATGTGATGCGCGAACTGCATGATGAAAAAGGTGGGTTTTATTGCGGACAAGATGCAGACAGCGATGGTGTCGAGGGTAAATATTATGTATTTACAAAACGGGAAGTATTTAATATATTGGGTGAACAGGACGGAGACATTTTCTGCTTATGGTATGGGATCACTGAGCATGGGAATTTCGAAGGAATGAACATTTTAAATTTACTGGACAATCCTAAATATACCGAGGGGGATTCCTGTATAAAAGAACTTTCTCATAAGCTGTACACTTACCGACTGAATCGTACTAAGCTGCATAAAGATGATAAGGTGCTTACTTCGTGGAATGCACTTATGATCGCAGCTTTGGCAAAAGCGGGGTGGCTGTTTGGCAGACCGGAATATATACAAAGAGCAAAGGAAGGGCAGTACTTTCTGCAAAATACTCTGACTGATGGGAATGGTGAATTAAAGGTTCGTTGGCGTGAAGGTGAGGCGGCACATGACGGTCAGTTGGATGATTATGCGTTTTATGCCTATGCCTTACTTGAATTGTATAAAGCCACGTTTGAAATTGAATATCTACAGCAGGCTATCAACATTTCAGAACGGATGACCGATCTATTCTGGGATCAGGAACGAGGCGGATTTTTCCTCTATTCCAAAGATAGTGAGCAGTTGGTCAGTTGTCCGAAAGAAACTTATGACGGGGCGATGCCATCCGGCAATTCGGTAGCGGCAGTTGTGCTGGAATGCCTTTCAAAATTGACAGGTGATACAAAGTGGCAGCAAATGAGTTACCGGCAATTTTGCTTTTTAGCCGGTGCAATACAGGATTATCCTGCCGGACACAGCATGGCGTTGCTTGCGGTCTCTCAGGCAGTTTATTCTTCTTTTGAACTTGTCTGTGTAACTTCGGAAAAAAATGTTCCAAAGGAATTAGTCACCTGTTTGAAAAGAACACCTTTACCCAATTTGTCATTACTCATTAAAACAAATGAAAATAAGGATGAATTGGAACGTGCAGCCCCTTTTACGTCAAGCTATCCGATTCCGGAAACTGGAACGACGTATTACTTGTGTCATAACGGTGTTTGTTCCGCACCGTTTAACAATCTTCCGGCATTATTTGATCAATTGCACACTTGAAGGTGATTTCAACAATAAAAGTCTGTCGTACAAATTCAGTACGGCAGACTTTTCTGTAATTCTATCGCATAGAGGAGAATTAGATGATTTCATGGAAGGTTCTGCTTATAACGTCATTTTGCTGCTCGGGCGTTAATTTAATAAAATTAACCGCATAGCCGCTGACGCGGATAGTCAGCTGAGGATATTTTTCCGGATGCTTCTGAGCATCCAGGAGCGTATCTTTATTCAATACATTGACATTCAGGTGGTGACCGCCTTTTTCTGCATAGCCGTCCAATAAGCTTACTAAGTTATCAATTTGAGATGAGTTTGTCATAAAAAATACCTCTCTTTCTATTTATATGTTTTGATAATAATAATCGTTACTGTTTTATGTGATAATCATATCACCTGCAAATGATATTGTCTATGGAAATTCAAAAAATGGATGTATTTTTTTTGATACAAAAAATTTGGAATAACTTGGACAACATTTCATATATTGAGATAAGAGGACGGAGGCGAAGGCGCGTGGCAAAGGGAGAAGAAATTCTGCATATATTTCCCGATTATATGAGGGACAAGTGGGGAATCGTTATAAAGCAAGCCGATAATCTGCAGGAAATAAGGCTTAGAATCGGCAGAGAAGTCATCGTTATTCTTCAAAATGAGGAATGGTATCTATCGGAGGATGGACAGGTCACGAGACAGCAGGAGGGTGCATGCCTCATGTCAGAAAGGGATATGGAAGCTATATTGAATCACATATGCGAATATTCTGTGTATGCTTTTGCTGATGAAATAAAACAAGGATTTCTTACTATACCCGGAGGGCATAGAATCGGACTTGCCGGACAAGTTATATTGCAGGAAAACAATATTATACGAAATATGAAGCATATAAGCTATATGAACATACGTATTTCCCATGAAATCAAAGGAGCGGCAGATATGCTGCTTCCATATATATACGAAGAGGGAAGACTGCTTAATGCTTTACTCATTTCTCCGCCAGGCTGTGGAAAGACCACACTGCTTCGGGATATGATAAGGCAGATATCCGACGGGAACCTCTATGGAAAAGGGATGGCGGTGGGGGTAGTGGACGAGCGCTCGGAAATTGCAGGCAGTTATCTTGGAAGACCTCAAAACGACATTGGGATGAGAACGGATATTTTGGACGCCTGCCCGAAGGTCCTGGGAATGATGATGCTGATCAGATCTATGTCCCCTCAGGCGGTAGCAGTAGACGAGCTGGGATGTGAGGAGGACATGAAAGCGGTATATCAGGTCATGCAGTGCGGGAGCAAAGTAATAGCTACTATACACGGGGATTCTTTGGAGGATGTAATGAATAAGAGTTTTTTATTCGATTTAAAGAAAAATAAAAGTTTCGGGCGCTACATATTGCTTGAAAAAGTAGGTGGAAGATGTGGCATAAAAGCCATTTATAACAGGAGTTTCGAATTATGTTACGGTTGATAGGAATCATATTTTTGGTGGGTGGAAGCTTTGGGCTCGGCCTATCTCTGAAAAACCGGATGAAAGATAATCTAAATGCATTATATCAGGTACAGCAGATATTCAAGATGCTGCAAAATGAAATTACATACAGCAAGGCACCTTTGCCGGAAGCTTGCCGGAGAATAGGGAGCAGGATAAAAGAGCCTTACGGAAGAGCTTTTCAGGATATATACGAAAAGATGCTATTAAATAACGGATGTTCTTTCTCTGAAATATGGAAGGAATGCATGAAAAAGTGTTTAAAAGGGACGGCACTGTCTGAAGAAGAGAAGCGAGTGTGTCTGGACTTTGCAGACTGTGCCGGATATATGGACGGGAAGATGCAGGCGGAAGCAATTGAGCAGTATTTACATCGCCTGGAGCTGTCGGTGAAGAAGCTGGAAGAAGATATGATAAATAAAAGCAAGGTAATTATGAGTTTAAGCGTAATGGGCGGTCTGCTTGTCGCCATTATACTAATATGACCGGTACATAAGGGGGAAATATGGGCGTTAGTCTAATATTTAAAATTGCGGCAGTAGGAATATTGATAACCATTTTGAGCCAGATATTAAAGCACAGCGGCAGGGAAGAGCATGCCTTTTTGATAAGTCTGGCCGGCTTAATACTCGTTTTGACATGGATCGTTCCATACATTTACGATTTGTTTACCATGATTCAAAATCTATTCGAATTATAGTAGAAAGGAATGGTATTTCTATGGATGTGCTAAAGGTAGGAATGTTAGGGATAGCAGGTGTTATGATTGCTTTGCAATTCAAATCGAACAAGCAGGAATACGGCCTATATATCGGCTTTGCCGTGTGCCTGATTATTTTTTCCGCGGCGGTCCTGGGGCTTAGCTCATTGCTTAACAGTATGGGAGAACTGAAGCAATATATGAACGCCAATAATACATATTTCCAGATCTTGCTTAAGGTAATAGGCATCACTTATATTTGTGAGTTTTGTTCAGGAATATGCAAAGATGCAGGATATTCTTCCATAGCCGGGCAGGTGGAAATCTTTGGAAAGCTATCGGTACTTATTGCAGGTATGCCGATTCTGCTGGCAATTATTAAAAGTATTCAGGAGATTGCAGGATGAATAAAAATAGGAAGAGGATAATGAAAAAAATATTGCTCAGCGCAGTGCTCGTGTTAGCTCTTTCTTTTTTCATGGACAGGCCTGTATATGCCGCGGAGGCCGCGGTGGATTTTTCCAATATATGGGGAGAATATGGAATGGATGAAATATCTGATAATCTGGACCGGATACTGCCCAATTATGAATTTGACGTACAAGAGGTCTTGTCCAGTATATTGAAGGGGGATATATGGAACGCTATCAAACTGCTTTGGGACGGAGTAAAGGGAATGCTCTTTAACGAGCTGGCCGGAATGAGAAACATCTTCGTGTCCATTTTAATTCTGGGCATTATTTCAGCACTTTTCTCCAATTTCTCCGATATGTTCAAAAGTCATCAGATAGCGGATATCGGCTTTTACTTTCTCTACTTACTGCTGATGGCGGTGCTAATGAAGTCATTTCTGGCTGCGGCTGAAATTGCTTCCGGGGCAGTGGAAAATATTGTGCTGTTCATCAAGATGTTCATTCCCACTTATTTCATGGCAATCGGAGCGGCTACCGGAGCGGCAACAGCTGCAGTATATTACCAATTTACGTTATTCTTGGTATATGGAGTAGAAAAACTACTGTTATGTATTATGATGCCTCTTATATACAGCTACGTGCTGCTAGCCTTGATGAATGGAATATGGGCGGAGGAACGGCTTACCCTTATGCTGGAGTTTTTAAAAAAAGGAATTGTGCTGGGGCTTAAAGTGGCAATGGGAGCAATCACGGGTTTGAGCTTATTTCAATCAATGATAACACCTGTTATAGATTCGCTTAGAGCGACAGCAGTGAAGAAAGCGGTATCTGCCATACCGGGAATTGGAAATCTTGCGGAGGGAGTAACAGAAATGCTCATAGGTTCTGCCGTACTTATAAAAAACAGCATCGGCATTCTCATGCTGCTCCTGCTTCTCGCTATTTGCCTTATTCCCTTGGCAAAGCTGTTTATCATTGCCTGCATTATGAAAGGAAGTGCGGCGTTAGTTGGAATTGTAAGCGATAAGAGAATTACGGGATGTACGGACAGGGTGGGGGACGGAAGTTTTTTGCTGTTTCGCACGACATTTACATCGGTGGCACTGTTTATCATTACAATAGCGGTCGTTGCATATACGACGGGTAAGGGGATGTAACTGTGGGATATTCTTTTTTGGAATTCATGAAACGTATAGGAATTTTTATTATATGTGCACAGAGCATTCTGCACTTTGCGGCAGAGAAATCCTATGAAAGGTATGTGAAAATTTTGGTCGGTATCATGATATTGGCACAGTTTATTGTTCCTGTAAGAGCATTGCTTTTAGGGGCAGACAACGGAGAAATATGGTCGGCCATAGAGGAATTTCAAATAGAAATGGATAAGGCGATGGAGGATGCCGAAATCGTATATGAAGAAGAGGAAGATGGAGAACTTACGCAGGCACTTCAGGAAGAAATCAAAAAGAATCTGGAGGAGATCGCGGAAAATTATGGATATGGGGTAAGAGAGGTCTTTTTATATGAAGAGCCGCCTAAACTTAAGGTAAAGATATTTCATGAAAAGAGTGGATATGTAGGAGTTGCTGGTGTAGAAAAAGGCAGTGGCTATGGTATTGATATGGTAGATGAGGTGAAGATTGACGTGAAAGTTTCAGATTCTTTTTCGGAAGAAACAGAAACATATTCGAATGGAGATAAAAAAGAAGCAGAAGGATCATATATGAATGCAGAAGGCGAAGAGGCAGGAGAAATAGCAGAAATGAAAAAAGAATTCTGCAGCCGTTTGGGAACGGATGAATCATACGTGGAAATAATCGTGGAATAGGAGGCTCTGGTGGAAGGAGAAAATAAAATCGGCATATGGAAAAAAATTAAAGAGGGAAAACGGCCGGGGAAGGATCAGTTCGTTATTTTTATTCTTGCAGGAATCCTGCTTATTATCATTGCGCTTCCCACCGCCCAGACCTCGGAAAAAAATTCTAAGGACTCAGGAATATGGAGCATGGATTCGGATAAAATGAAAGTAACGCAGGACGCAGAGTCGGAAGAAAATATTAATAACGAAGAAATATATGCCCCGGCATCCATAAAAGGAGATGCTGAGGCATATGAGCAATATATGGAGAATAAATTAGAACAGGTAATTTCCTCAATGGAGGGGGCTGGAAAAGCAAAGGTGGCAATAACGGCGGGTACCTCGAAGGAGGCCGTTGTGGAGAAGGATATTCCGGAGACGAAGAGTACTACGGCAGAAAACGATGCAGGGGGCGGAAGCAGAAATATAGAAGCATCCGATATTCAGGAAGAAACAGTATATGTGAAAGAAAGCGACGGAAGCAGCACACCTTATGTAGTGAAAACCTTACAGCCCGAAATAGAAGGTGTAGTGGTCGTAGTTCAGGGAGGTGACAAACCTGAGGTAAGGAAAAATATTACTGAAGCAATTGTGGCATTATTTGATATAGAGTCACATAAAATTAAAATAATTAAAATGAAATCCGAATAAGGAAACCGAATAAAGAAAAGGGGAGAATCGCGTGAAAAATATGCTTAAAAAGAACCAGATTATGATTACTGCACTTGCAATTATGATTGCTGTTGCAGGTTACCTGAATTTTGCAGGTACGAAGGTTACAGAAGAGGATATAATGACAGTAGAAAGCGACACGGTGGTCAGCGACGATAACGGTTTGAATGCAGATAGCGCTGACTCCGATACGGTGGATACGGATGTTGCTTCGCTCTTTGATATTTCTGATGAAGATGCGGCTTTGGATTCCGCCTATGGAGATATTGAGAGCCTCGATTCCGATGGGGATGTAGTTGTTGCTGATTATCTCGATGAAGGAATGGCGGAGAACGTAGATGAAACCACTCCTGCTGATAGTGGAGTGCCGGGTGAAGCTGTATTTACTTCCACCGCCAGCACGAGCTCGCTTTCCGGTGCTAAGCTGTTAAAGGAACAAACAAGGGCAAAAAATAAAGAAACATTATTGGAAATCATCAACAACGCCAATATTACTGAGAGCCAGAAACAGGAAGCCGTTGATAATATGATAGCCCTTACAGATATTGCGGAAAAAGAGACCGCTGCCGAGATTCTTTTGGAAGCAAAAGGCTTTTCCGATGTAGTAGTGAGCATCAGCGACACCGGCGTGGACGTAGTAGTGAATGCGACAGAGTTGTCAGAGGCGCAGCGCGCTCAGATCGAAGACATCATTATCCGCAAAACCGGAGTAGCGCCTGAAACGATTATTATAAGCACGACCGCGGCAGAATAAGCAGAGTAATTAGGAAGTCAAAATAAGAAAATAAGCTTCCGTCTGTAAGAGAGCTTTTCGGCAAAAATATAAGAGTTTATTTGAGAGAAAAGATGTGCTATAATATGTAACGCTAGTCAGTAATTTGGACGCATCCGGCAGGCGGATGCGCCATGCAAAGAGAAGCAGAGAGGTGTACTTATGAAACGTATATTTTTAATTGTACTCGATAGTGTAGGAATTGGAGCGATGGAGGATGCGAAGGAATATGGGGATGAAGGTACCAATACCCTGTCTTCTGCCGCATCCAGTCCTTATTTTTCCATGCCTAATATGAGAGACATGGGATTATTCAACATAGATGGAGTTACCTGCGGGGAGAGGACTGAGAATCCGGCGGCCAGAATTGCCCGTATGAAAGAGGCATCTAAGGGAAAAGATACGACGATCGGACATTGGGAGATCGCAGGAGTCCTGTCGAAGGAGCCGCTTCCCACCTATCCCGACGGATTTCCGGGGGAGGTCATCGATGAATTCGTAGCCCTGACGGGAAAAGAGATACTGTGTAACAAGCCATATTCTGGCACGGAGGTAATAAAGGATTACGGCGATGAGCATGTGAAAACCGGAAAGCTCATCATATATACTTCTGCGGATAGCGTATTTCAAATCGCTGCCCATGAAGATGTCGTTCCCCTTGCAATCTTATATGAATACTGCGCCATAGCAAGAAAGCTGCTTGCCGGAAAACACGGGGTAGGAAGAGTGATCGCCAGACCTTTTGCCGGAGTTAGCGGCAATTATGTGCGCACTTCAGGAAGACATGACTATTCTCTGGAGCCGCCGGCAGTTACCATGCTGGACCAGCTTAAGGCGGAAGGCAGAGACGTTATTGCCGTAGGAAAGATAAATGATATTTTTGCAGGAAAGGGAATCACGGAATTCACCTATACGAAAAGCAATGAGGATGGAATCGATAAAACGCTGGAAATGATGGAAAAAGATTTTTGTGGACTGTGCTTCATCAATCTGGTAGACTACGATATGCTGTACGGACATAGAAACGACATCGATGGGTATGCAAAGGCTCTCACCTACTTTGACACGAGACTGCCTGAGATTCTTCGCAAAATGAGGCCTGAGGATGCGCTTATGATTACGGCGGACCACGGATGCGATCCGGGCTATACGGTATCGACGGATCATTCGAGGGAGCATACGCCGTTTCTTATGTACGGAAAAAATATAGAACCGAAGAACATGGGTACGAGAGACACTTTTGCGGATATCGGTGCAACGGTGCTCGATTATTTTGAAATAGAGCCTCAGTTTGACGGAAAAACGATGCTGTAAAAGAGTTACTGTTCACACAGTAGCTTAACACTTGCTGTTAAGCTGCGTAAGAACGTGACTCAAGAGATGATTTCTGCTTCGCAGAGCGAATTTAAATGCAGAAATCATGCGTTGCTGTGAACGGAGTGAACAGTAACGTAAAAGAGAAACAGGAGGATAAAAATGTGAGCAACTATGCAGAGGAAATAAACAAGCGGAGGACTTTTGCGATTATTTCGCATCCCGATGCGGGAAAAACCACTTTGACGGAGAAATTTCTGCTCTATGGAGGAGCAATCAATCTGGCCGGAAGCGTAAAGGGAAAGGCTACCGCGAGGCATGCGGTTTCCGACTGGATGGAGATAGAAAAGGAGAGAGGTATTTCCGTTACTTCCAGCGTTCTGCAATTTGGATATGATGGTTATTGTATTAATATATTGGATACCCCGGGACATCAGGATTTTTCCGAGGACACTTATCGTACCCTGATGGCGGCGGATTCCGCAGTTATGGTCATCGACGCTTCCAAGGGTGTAGAAGCTCAGACGAGAAAGCTTTTTAAGGTATGTGTCATGCGGAAAATTCCCATCTTTACCTTTATTAATAAGATGGACAGGGACGCCGGTGATATGTTTGAACTTTTGGATGAAATAGAGCGGGAGCTTGGTATCGCCACATGTCCGATCAATTGGCCGATAGGCTCCGGCAAGAACTTTAAAGGTGTTTATGACAGAGGAGAAAAAAACGTAGTCATGTATGCGGATACGCAAAAAGGGACGAAGGAAGGGGAGATTACTGTAATCCCTATTGAGAAAGAGGACGAGCTTTCCAAGTATATAGGAGGGGACTTGAAGGGGCAGTTTTTAGAGGAAGTCGAGCTTTTAGACGGAGCCAGTGCGCAGTTCGACCTGGAGGTAGTGCAGGCCGGTGAATTGACTCCTGTATTTTTTGGCTCCGCCTTGACGAACTTCGGTGTGGAGATATTTTTGCAGTATTTCCTTAAGATGACGACTACACCGCTTCCGAGAAAGGCGGATATAGGATTGATACATCCGGTGGAGAACGACTTTTCCGCATTTGTATTCAAGATTCAGGCAAATATGAATAAGGCCCATCGGGACAGAATCGCATTCATGAGAATCTGCTCCGGGAAATACGAAGCAAGCATGGAAGTGAAGCATATTCAGGGCGGGAAGATCATGCGCCTGTCTCAGCCTCAGCAGATCATGGCAAGCGAGAGGAAGATATTGGATGAGGCATATGCCGGAGATATTATCGGAGTGTTCGATCCGGGAATTTTCTCCATTGGAGATACACTCTGCATGCCTAAGGAACAATTTCAGTATGAAGGAATACCTACCTTTGCACCGGAGCATTTCGCGAGGGTACGCCAGATGGATACGATGAAGCGTAAGCAGTTCGTAAAAGGGATTACACAGATTGCGCAGGAAGGCGCAATTCAGATTTTTCAGGAATTTAATACCGGTATGGAGGAAATCATAGTAGGCGTGGTAGGAGTACTGCAGTTCGAGGTCTTAAAATACCGGTTGGAAAAAGAATATAATGTGGAAATAAGGCTTGAGAATCTTCCCTATGAATACATTCGCTGGGTAGAGAATAAAGATATCGATATGGTAAAGCTGACGGGAACTTCCGATATGAAAAAGGTGAAGGATATGAAGGGGAATCCCTTGCTTCTCTTTATCAATCAATGGAGTATCGGTATGACACTCGACAGAAATGAAGGATTAATATTATCTGAATTTGGACGTGATTAAATGATGAAAAAGAATCGGATTGCCTTTTTACTAGTATTTCTTCTGCTCATGGGATGCGCTCCGGAAGTGAAATCGCCAGAAAAAGCGCCCGTAACGACGGCTGAAGAAAAAAATGCGGAAGAAAATGAGTACAAAACACGCGGGGAAGAGACAAATGAGGAAAGCTCAAAGGCCCCTCAGACCTTAGGGGAGTCGGAGAAGGACGATAATGCTGTCCGGGCTGCGCTTGGCCTTACGGAAGAAGAAATGCCGGGGCTTATTGCCGCACAAAAAGGAAATTACAATTTCGAAAGGCTTACCGAAGAAGAGCAAATTATTTATACGGAAATATTTCAGGTGCTTTCGGGTCGGGGAGAGGATGTGCTCATTTCCAGCATGGATACGGGCAGCATAGATAAAGTTTTTCAGTGTGTCTTAAACGACCATCCTGAAATTTTCTATGTAGATGGGTATACCTTTACCAAATATACACTGGGCGAGGAATTGAAAAAGATTACGTTTACCGGGACCTATCACATCGATGAGGAAGAGGCGAAGCGCAGACAGAAACTCATCGATGCTTATGCGGAGAAATGTCTGGCGGGACTTCCAGCAGATTCGGATGAATACGAAAAAGTGAAGTATATTTATGAATATATCATAGGTGCCACTGAATATAATTCGCAGGCTGCCGATAATCAGAATATCTGTTCCGTCTTTTTATACGGAGAGTCGGTGTGTCAGGGTTATGCGAAGGCTATGCAATATCTGCTTGGGCGTCTGGATATTTTTTCTACGTTGGTAATCGGAAGGGTCTCCGACGGGGAAGGCCATGCATGGAATCTGGTAATGATAGACGGAAATTATTATTATGTAGACCCTACGTGGGGGGATGCCTCTTATCAGATGGAGGAGGCACAGGGTGACGCGGGATATGAGAAAGAGCATCTGCCGACTATCAATTACGACTACCTGTGCGTTACCACCGAACAGTTAAGCAAAACACATACCATAGAAAATGTGGTAGCCCTGCCGGAATGCAATTCCATGCTTGCGAATTATTATGTGCGGGAAGGGGCGTATTTTTCTTCCGTGGATAGGGACAAGCTAAAAGAGCTCTTCATAAAAGAATACGAAGAGGGGAGTACCTACGTCACGTTAAAGTGCAGCGACAAGACAGTGTACGAGGAGATGGAGGATGCGTTGATCGAAGAGCAGGAGATTTTCGAATATCTGGACAGCCCGGACGGAGTTATCGCCTATGCAGACAACAAGGAACAGCTAAGCCTAAGCTTTTGGCTGTAAAAAGCTTGCGGTTATACCCGTTTGCCGCGAAAGAAGGGTCTATGCAAAAGTCGTAAATTTTGGTATATTATACAAATAGATATATTTAATCAGAATTAAGTTTCGCACTGAATGGAGGTCGTTTAAATGGAAAAGGAATTAGATAGAAGCACGTATGTATTACAGGATGATGAAAGCACCGGGGCAGTTAAAATAGCGGACGATGTGGTTGCCATGATAGCAGGAATCGCGGCGACGGAGGTAGAAGGTGTTGCGTCTATGGCGGGAAATGCGACCAACGAGCTGATGAGCATGGTCGGCGTGAAAAATATGAAGAAGGGTGTAAAGGTCGATGTTCTTGATAAGGTTGTAGAAGTCGATTTGGCGCTTATCATGGAATACGGATTCAATATTCCCGTAACCAGCCGTAAGGTTCAGGAGAAGGTGAAGAATGCCATTGAAAATATGACAGGACTCGAGGTATCCAGCGTGAACATCCGCATCGCAGGCGTGAATATGCAAAAAGACAGATAGGAAGAGTATACCCATGGGAAGAAGAGAACTGCGGGAACAGATTTTCAAGTTGCTCTTTCGCGTCGAATTCAATGCGAGAGAGGATATGCCGGAGCAGGAAAAGCTGTTTTTTGAAGATGAGAATACGGCGGATGAAGAAAGCGAACGCTATATTTTGAAGAAGTATGAAGATATTGTTTCCAGGCTTGACATCATTGACGAGATGATTAATAAAGAAACGAAAGGGTGGGATACTTCCCGTATGGGGAAGGTAGATCTGACTCTTATTCGTCTTGCTGTTTATGAAATAAAATATGATGACGAAATTCCTACGGGAGTGGCGATCAATGAAGCTGTAGAATTGGCAAAAAAGTTTGGGCAGGATAATTCTCCCGGATTTATTAACGGAGTACTTGCTAAATTTGCTTAGGCGGGATAGTTATGCAGAATGTGTATACTGTAGCACAAATAAATTCATATATTAAAAATATGTTTACGCAGGATTTTATGCTGCAATCGGTATTCGTCAGAGGCGAAGTGAGCAATTGCAAATATCATTCTTCGAGGCATATTTATTTTACGTTAAAGGATGAGAAAGGAACGATTTCCTGTGTTATGTTTGCAGGAAACCGTTCCGGTCTTGCTTTTCGGATGCAGGAAGGACAGTCGGTAGTTGCCGGCGGAACGATAGATATATACGAAAGGGACGGAAAGTATCAGCTTTATGCCAAACAGATCGTATTGGACGGCGCAGGGCTTTTGTACGAAAGATTTGAGAGGTTAAAAAGGGAGTTGGAAGAAAGAGGGATGTTCGATAGCTCTTATAAGCAGCCGATTCCTAAATATATAAAAATGTTGGGAGTGGTTACGGCATCTACCGGAGCTGCGGTAAGAGACATAATCAACATCGCATCCAGACGAAATCCATACGTGCAGATTGTGGTATATCCCGCAATCGTACAAGGAGAACAGGCTGCTTCCTCCATAGTGAAGGGAATAAGGACGCTTGAGCACTATGGTGTGGATGTGATTATCGCAGGACGCGGAGGAGGCTCCATAGAAGATTTATGGGCATTCAACGAAGAGACGGTGGCACAGGCGATTTTCGACTGCAGTGTGCCGGTCATTTCTGCGGTAGGCCACGAGACGGATACGACGATTGCAGATTACGTGGCGGATTTGCGTGCGCCAACGCCTTCTGCGGCAGCGGAGCTGGCAGTATATGAATATAGGAAATATGAAGAAACACTTAGAGATTATGATTATACATTGAAGCGCCTGCTTAGGAATAGGCTTAACTTATACAAGGGCAGGCTGGACAATTTAAAAATAAAATTGAGATACTTGAGTCCCGCAGGGCAGATTCGGGAAAAACGAACTCTCGCACTTAAGCTGGAGGAGCGGCTGGAAGAAGCTATGCGCGGTAAAGTATCCAAAAAGAGGCATAGACTGGAGGTCTATATAGAGAGACTGAAGGGGCTGTCGCCCTTGGACAAGCTGAATCAGGGATTTTCCTACGTTTCAGATGAAACAGGCAGAACTGTGACGGATATTCACAGCGTGGAAATTGGCGATATGCTGCATGTCCACGTGAAAAACGGACTGATCAAAGCGAAAGCAGTAGATAAGGAGAGTGTTGTATGGGAGAAGAAAAAAAAGAACTGACATTAGAGGAAGCATTTTCCGAGCTGGAGGAAGCCGTGGCTAAGCTGGAATCTGAAGATATCTCATTGGAGGACTCCTTCTTCGTGTATAAGGAAGGGATGAACATACTGAAATACTGCAACGACAAGATTGACAAAGTGGAAAAAAAGGTTCTTCAGATAAATGAAGATGGTGAAGTGAATGAATTTTAAAGATGAGATGGCACAGAAAACCGGTCAGATAGAAAAAATTGTTCGTCGCTTTCTGCCGGAAGAAAAGGGATATCAGAAGACGGTGATAGAGGCTATGAACTATAGTATCCTGGCCGGCGGAAAAAGACTTCGTCCTATGCTTTTACAGGAAACTTATAAAATGTTCAATGGGGAAGAAGGCCTGGAGGAGCCTTTTATGGCTGCTCTGGAGATGATACATACCTATTCCCTGGTACACGACGATTTGCCGTGTATGGACGATGATGAGTACCGGAGAGGAAGGAAGACGACCCATGCTGTTTATGGAGAGGGCATGGCGGTGCTGGCGGGGGACGCACTTTTGAATTTCGCTTTTGAGACGGCGGTTTCAGCGTTTTCAAGGACGAAGAATGCGCAGGAGATGGAAAGGGTGTACAGGGCACTTTCCATTTTGGCAGGCAAGGCAGGCATATACGGAATGATCGGCGGGCAGACTGCGGATATTGAAGCGGAGAATATGGGTGGTGAGGTGACACAGGATCAGCTTCTGTTCATTTACGGATATAAGACGGCGGCTCTTATTCAGAGTGCGATGATGATAGGGGCAACGTTAGCCGGAGCCTCGGACGAGGAGCTTTTTAAGATCGAAACATGTGCTTATAACGTAGGCATCGCATTTCAGATCCAGGATGATATTCTGGATATCACGAGCAGTCTTGAGGTATTAGGTAAGCAGACTGGAAGCGATGAGAAGAATCATAAGTCAACATATGTTGCGCTGAAGGGGATGGAACGGGCGAAGGCGGAGGTGGAAAGTCTTTCGGTGGAAGCCGCAGGTATCTTAAGTTCCTTTGATAACAGAAATGAATTTTTGGAAGCTCTGATAAAACAGTTGATTACCAGAGAAAAATAGATGAGGTGCAGACATGCTGTTAGACAATATTCAAAAAGTTAATGATATTAAAAATATCGATGAAAAGGATTATCCGGCGCTAGCCGGGGAAATAAGGGAATTTCTTATAGAGAAGATAAGCGTGACGGGCGGTCATCTGGGCTCCAATCTGGGAGCCGTAGAGCTTACTATGGCACTGCATCTGGCGTTAAAGCTTCCCGATGATAAGATCATATGGGACGTAGGTCATCAATCCTATACCCATAAATTATTGACCGGAAGAAGAGACGGCTTTGAAACCCTGCGCAAATACGGCGGAATGAGCGGTTTTCCCAAACGCAAGGAGAGTAACTGTGACAGTTTCGATACGGGGCACAGCTCTACCTCCATATCGGCAGGACTGGGGTTGGTAAAGGCCAGAGACTTAAACGGTGAGAAACATACTGTGGTTTCCGTTATTGGGGACGGTTCCTTAACGGGAGGAATGGCCTATGAGGCGCTGAACAACGCCGCCAGGCAGGAAACCAATTTCATGATAATATTAAACGATAATAACATGTCAATTTCTGAAAATGTTGGAGGAGTGTCTAAGTACCTGAACAACATTCGGACTGCGGGAAGCTATCTGGATTTGAGAGATGGTGTATATAATACGTTAAAAGACATGCCTAAATACGGAGAACAGATGGTGAAGTTCATCCGAAGGGCAAAAAACAGCTTCAAGCAGCTGGTCATTCCGGGGATGTTTTTTGAGGACATGGGAATTACTTATTTAGGCCCCGTGGATGGACACAATATCGGCCAGATGGTGCGCGTATTTCAGGAAGCGAAGAAGATAAAGAAGTCCGTACTGATTCATGTGATTACCGAGAAAGGAAAGGGATATAAGCCTGCGGAGCGGCATCCGGCGAGATTTCATGGAGCGGAGCCTTTCGATGTGGAGACGGGACTTCCCCTTCGTTCGCGGACGAAGGCAAATTATACGGATATTTTCTCTACGGTAATGACAAAGCTGGGACAGCGGGATGAAAAGGTAGTTGCGATTACAGCCGCTATGCCTGACGGAACCGGACTGAAACGGTTCAAAAATATGTACCCCGACCGCTTTTTTGACGTGGGAATTGCCGAGGCGCATGCCGTTACCTTTGCGGCGGGTTTGGCGGCGGGCGGGCTTAAGCCTATCGTGGCTATTTATTCCTCCTTTTTGCAGAGGGCTTACGACCAGGTACTGCACGATGTCTGCATACAGAATTTGCCGGTAGTTTTTGCTATCGACAGGGCGGGACTGGTAGGAAGCGATGGAGAGACACATCAGGGGATTTTTGATCTGTCCTACCTTTCATCCATACCCAATATGCATATTATGGCTCCTAAGAATAAGTGGGAGCTGTCCGATATGATGAAGTTCGCGGTCGACTTTGAAGCTCCTATTGCTTTGCGTTATCCGAGAGGAGAGGCCTATGACGGCCTGAAGGAATACCGGGCGCCTATCGTATACGGAAAGGGCGAATATATCTATGAAGAAGAGGATATCTGCCTTCTTGCGGTAGGCAGTATGGTGAAGGTGGCGGAACAGGTGAGGAAGGAATTAAAGGAGAAGGGATATTCCTGTTCCTTGGTTAATGCCAGATTTGTAAAGCCTATCGATGAGGAACTGATAGAAGAGGCGGCGACGGGGCATAAGCTTTTTGTAACGCTGGAGGAGAATGTTGCCAGCGGCGGCTTCGGAGAGAAGGTCAGAGAATTCATGGACCGGAAGGAAATTGGCAAGACGCTGCTTACGGTGACAATTCCAGATGAGTATGTGGAGCATGGCAATGTGGATCTTTTGAGGCAGGAAATCGGTATAGACGAAGATTCTGTCGTAAAACGTATCATTACGGAATATGCAGTGCTGAAGTAAATAATGGAATGAGGAAGGGCAAAGGATGAAAGAACGTTTGGATGTTCTTCTGGTCAAATTAGGATATGCCCAGTCCAGAGAAAAGGCGAAGGCGATCATTATGGCCGGAAATGTCTTCGTAAATGGGCAGAGAGAGGACAAGGCCGGCACCTCTTTCGAAGAGGCTAAATCGGTTATCGAGGTAAAAGGTAGTGCACTCAAGTATGTGAGCAGAGGAGGTCTGAAGCTGGAAAAGGCGATTCAGTCCTTCGATATTTCATTAGAGGGCATGATTTGCATGGATATTGGGGCTTCTACGGGCGGTTTTACCGACTGTATGCTGCAAAACGGCGCAGTAAAGGTATATTCTGTAGACGTAGGCCACGGACAGCTGGATTGGAGGCTTAGAAACGACGAACGGGTAGTGTGCATGGAAAAGACCAACTTCCGCTATGTGAAACCGGAGGATATCGGGGACATTCTCGATTTTGCATCGGTGGACGTATCCTTCATCTCCCTGACGAAGATACTGATTCCTGCCAGGAATTTGCTAAAAACGAACGGACGGATGGTATGCCTGATAAAACCCCAGTTCGAAGCGGGCAAAGAGAAAGTTGGGAAAAAAGGAGTCGTCAGGGAACCGGAGATTCACGAAGAGGTAATCGAGAAGGTGATGGATTATGCAATGTCTGTGGGTTTTCACATTCTGGGACTTCAATATTCGCCGGTCAAGGGACCGGAGGGTAATATAGAATATCTGCTGTATATCGAGAAAAAGGAAGAGAAGTCTGAGACTGTGCAGGAAGAAAAAGAAAGAATTGCAGAAACGGTAAGGGAAGCGCACCGGGAATTGTAGAGAGTATGGAAGGTATGGAATATTTTTATATTATTGCGAACAATCATAAAGACTGTAATTTGGAGAAGACGAATTATATAAGGACATATCTGGAAGCCCATGGTAAAAGGACCGGCATAGGCGGGGACGGGATACCCGAGAATGCGGACTGTGTGCTCGTGCTGGGAGGCGATGGGACGCTCCTTCAGGCGGCCAGAGATATGATCGATAGGGATACGCCCCTTCTTGGGATCAATCTTGGAACTCTCGGTTATTTAGCGGAGGTAGAGGAAGCCGGACTGGAGGCGGCCTTAGAACAGCTCTTAAAGGGCGAATACGGAATCGAACAACGAATGATGCTAAGCGGAAGCGTAAAAAGGAACGAATTCCACGAAAACCTCCATCAGGAAAAGGGGATCCTGGATTATGACAGGAATGATTCCTATGCCCTGAACGATATTGTCATTACGAGGAGCGGTAGTCTGCAGATCATTAAGTTTAATCTCTATGTGAACGGACAGTTTTTAAACCGGTATAATGCGGATGGAGTGATCGTTGCAACGCCTACGGGCTCTACCGGTTACAATATGTCTGCAGGGGGGCCGATCGTGGAGCCTAAGGCGAAGCTTCTGCTGGTGACGCCTATTTGTCCCCATACCCTGAATACGAGAAGCATAGTTTTAGCGCCCGAGGATGAGATAGAGATAGAAATCGTGTCCGGCAGAGAGGATTCCGTCCAGCAGGTAGAAGTGAACTTTGACGGAAGCCACAAGCTTACTTTATATACCGGAGACAGAGTAAAAATAAAAAGAGCGGCGAAGACGACCGGTATTGTGAAATTGAGCAAGGTCAGCTTTTTAGAAGTATTGCATAAGAAAATGAGCGATTAAAGTGCATGGGCAGTATAGACTGTTTGGCTTAAAAGGGGAGGATAAAAGGTATGAAAAAGAGCAGACATGGTAAAATTGTCGAGATCATCGAGCATTATAATATAGAGACGCAGGATGAGCTCGCAGACAAGCTGAAGGAGGCCGGATTTGCGGTGACGCAGGCTACCGTTTCGAGGGACATAAGGGAACTGAAACTATCGAAAATCCCTACGGGGGACGGAAAACAAAAATATGTAGTGTTCAGACAGGATGACAGTCATCTGGGCGAGAAATTTATCAGAGTGCTGCGAGACGGCTTTGTTTCCATGGACATGGCACAGAATATTCTCGTCATCAAGACGGTCTCCGGCATGGCAATGGCAGTCGCTGCTGCTATTGACGCCATGAAGATGAAAGAAATCGTAGGCTCTATCGCGGGCGACGATACGATTATGATGGCCATAAGGACTGTGGACGATACGGCTATCGTGATGGACAAAATCCGAAAGATGATAGGGAATTAGCCGCCGGCTTAAAATGTTCGTATGTTATGATGTTTGCCCCAAGCAAATAAGGAGTAGGAAGATGTTAGTAAGTTTACATGTAAAAAATCTGGCTTTGATCGATGAAGAGGAGATCTGCTTCGAGGAAGGTCTTAATATTCTGACCGGCGAGACCGGAGCGGGTAAATCGATTATTATCGGTTCTGTGAACCTTGCACTGGGAGCCAAGGCAGATAAGGACTTGATTCGTACGGGAGCCGAGTACGCTTTGATTGAATTGACGTTTAAACTGGATGATGAACAAAAAGAAGAATTAAAGAAAATGGATATTTTCCCTGAGGAAGACGGCATTCTGCTCATTCAGAGGAAGATAATGGCAGGCAGAAGCGTGTGCAAGGTGTGCGGAGAAACGACAGGGACGAAGCAGCTTCAGGAAATCGCAGGCCTCCTCTTGGATATCCACGGGCAACACGAACACCAGTCCCTTCTTCAGACGAAAAAGCATAAAGAAATTTTAGACGGTTATGCAGGAGATTCTCTTTCGAAGCTTAAAAATAACATCAGAGAGAAATATAATGACTATCAGCAAATCGGAAGGGAACTAAAGGCGCTGAATTCTGATGAAACCGCAAGAGAAAAAGAGACCTCTTTACTTCGTTTCGAAATAAAGGAAATTGAGGATGCCTCGCTTTTAGAAGATGAGGATGTGCGGCTGGAAAAGCAGTACCGCCTGATGACTAACGGCCGTAAAATAAAGGAATCGGTTTCTTTTGTCTATCGACTGACCGGCTATGATGAAGAAGAAAGTGCGGGGGAAAATATAGGAAGGGCTCTAAAGGAAATAAGGAATATATCAAGTTATGACGAGGCGCTGTCCGGTATGGAAGAGCAGCTTCAGGATATAGACGGCATTTTGAATGATTTCAACCGTACCGTAAAAGACTATTTGGAGGATTTGGAGTTCGACGAAGAGGACTTCGTACATACGGAAAGCCGTCTGAATTTAATTAATCATTTGAAGTCAAAATATGGAAATAATATAAAAGAAATACTTGCATATAAAGATGCCGGAGAAGAAAAGCTAAGTGTATTGGAAAATTACGAAGCTTACTGTGAAGGGAAGCTTATCGAATACGAAAAAACAAAGGAAGAACTGACTGTTTTATGTGGAAAAGCATCTGCTGTCCGCATAAAATATGCGAAAGAGCTTACCGGAAGCCTTAAAAAAGCTCTGTTAGATTTAAATTTTGAAAATGTGGAGTTTGATATACAGATCAGGCCTGATACCGAGAATATGGCGGCGGATGGCTATGACGATGTGGAGTTCATGATATCTACCAACAGAGGAGAGGCAATGAAACCCTTAAGTCAGGTGGCCAGCGGCGGCGAGCTATCCAGAATCATGTTGGCGCTTAAGACTGTTCTCGCAGATAAGGACGATATTCAGACATTGATTTTTGACGAGATAGACACAGGAATCAGTGGGAAGACTGCATGGAAGGTTTCCGAAAAACTGGGAATCTTGGGAATGTCCCATCAGGTCATTTGCATTACTCATCTTCCGCAGATTGCAGCAAGAGCGGATGTTCATTTTTTAATAGAAAAAAATGAAAAAGAAGAGCGGACGGTTACTACTATAAATAAAATTACAGGGCAGGATAGCCTAAAAGAACTTGCCAGAATGCTGGGAGGCGACAGACTTACGGAGGCGGCGCTTCAAAATGCAAAAGAAATGAAAGATTTGGCAAGAAATACAAAACAATACTAAAGTAAAATGTGCAAGTTTATCACATACTAAGAGGGATGTATGTCATATGGAATTCCGGAAGGAATTTCATATAGGCTGCATCCCTCGTTTGTTTAAAAATCATTTATCGTTTGGCTGCGAACGACGAAAGGATGTGAGGACTTGAAGAGCATAAAAGATAAAAAGAGAGACAGAATCGATAATTATAGAATATTTCTGTACCTTGCGCTGTTTTGCAGCACGGCCGCACTCATATGCACCTGCTATTTTACCTTATGGAAAATGGTGCCTTCCAATATCAAAATAAAGGCCGGAGTAGATCAAACGTTGGATTTACAGCTTCCCGCTTCGGGGGATCTGTATAAGGATGCCATAGAGGTGAGCGGGCTTACGGCATCCAATATTCCCAGAGACAGTATTCACATAGATTTAGCCAAGCCGGTAACAATTAAAGCCAATGAAATCAATAAATATGTACTGGATTTGAAGCTGTTTGGAATCATCCCGCTTAAGACGGTGGATATTCAGGTGATTCAGGATAAGACGTTGATCCCGGCAGGAATACCCATTGGCATTTATGTGAAGACAGAAGGAGTTTTGGTAATCGGCGTAGGGGAATTCATTGGGGAGGACGGACAGAAGTATTCTCCTTCCCAATATATTTTGCAATCGGGAGACTATATTACGCAGGTCAATGAGGAGAAGATAACGAGTAAGACAACCTTCGTGGATATAGTAAAGCATTCCGAGGGACAGGAGATGGTTCTTACAGTAAAGAGAGAAGAAGAGATACTCACGTTAAAGGTAAAGCCTGAGACGAATCAAGCCGGAGATTATAAAATTGGGGTATGGATCAGAGATAACGCGCAGGGGGTAGGAACGATGACCTACTTAAATGAAGGCTCCGGCTTCGGCGCATTGGGACACGGAATAAACGATGTAGATACGAGCACACTTATGAATCTGGAGGAGGGCAAGCTGTATCAGACTGAAATTGTGGGCATTACGAGAGGGAGCAACGGTTCTCCCGGAGAATTGACAGGATATATCGAATACGATGATTCTAAGATTATAGGGGAGATAACCGAGAATACATCGGAGGGCATATTCGGCTACTGCAATGAGCAGATAAAGGCGCAGGTGCCCTTCGGGGAGCTCCCCATCGGCTTGAAACAGGAGATAAAAAAAGGGCCGGCACAAATCATTTGCAGTATCGAGGGACAGCCAAAGTATTATGATATAGAAATATTGGAGGTGCATCTGAATAATGACAATATAAACAGAGGTATCGTCCTTCGAATTACGGATCAGGAACTGCTTTCTTTAACAGGAGGAATTATACAGGGAATGAGCGGGTCGCCCATTGTGCAGAATGGAAAAATAATCGGAGCGGTAACCCATGTACTTGTTCAGGACGCGACCAGCGGATACGGCATTTTTATTGAAAATATGCTGCTGCATTAAAAAAAATAAGAATTAAAAAAGCTTCCAGACCGCATATATATGCGGAAATGGAAGCTTTTCTATCTTTTGTGCGATGCTTTACTGTTGAATCATCAAATGGTGTTCCTTTATAATAGACACTAGCAATATTTGGAAATAAATATCATTTGGATTGGATTTTCAGATATTAGCAAAGAAAAAAGTCGGAGGTTTGATATGGAGCAACTGAATCTAACAGCAACAAAGGATAATGAAAGGGTATACAAAATACTTGGTGACCTGATGAATATGGATAAGGAATTTCAGATTATGATAACGGTACCGTCCGGTCATAAAGACTCCTCCATGGCAGGGCAGGAGACAGTTGTGAAAAGCATTAATACGGAGAGGGACCTGGAGAAGGATGTTACTGAAATGATTCACGAAATAGGCGTTCCGGCCCATATTAAAGGCTATCAGTATTTAAGGGAAGCTATCATGATGTCGGTGGAGGACACGGAGATGCTCAATTCCATTACTAAGGTACTTTATCCCTCCATTGCGAAAAAATATCAGACTACTTCCAGCCGCGTGGAAAGAGCAATCAGACACGCCATTGAAGTAGCATGGAGCAGGGGAAGAATGGAAACCTTGGATGCACTGTTCGGCTATACAATCAATACGGGTAAAGGAAAACCGACTAATTCGGAGTTCATTGCGCTGATTGCGGATAAAATTCGTTTGCAGTACAAAAACTGATGAAATAACAGAAATTAGTGTTTTTAATACTTTCAAAGCACTCCGATATGATGTATAATGACTCTAAGTATATTGGAGGTTAGGCTATGAAGAAAATTTTATTTATGGCGTCGGAGGGTGTACCCTTCATTAAGACCGGCGGTTTGGCTGATGTGGTCGGTTCTTTGCCGAAATGTATAGATAAAGAGTATTTTGACGTCAGAGTCATGATTCCCAAATATAGCTGTATAACGGAAGAAATGAAAGAAAAAATGACGTTTAAGACTTACTTTCATATGGATTTTAATTGGAAGAATGAATATGTGGGAATCATGGAGGCGAAGGAGGATGGAGTAACTTATTATTTCATCGACAATGAAACCATGTTTTCAGGATTTAGGCCATATAGTGACAATGTTTTGGAGGAGGTCACCAAGTTTTCCTTCTTTTCCAAGGCTGCGTTATCTGCCCTTCCGCTCATCGATTTCAGACCGGATGTGATTCATTGCCATGATTGGCAGACAGGACTCGTTCCGGTATATTTAAAAGAGCGTTTTCAGGGGAGCGAATTTTTCCGCGGAATAAAGTCCGTAATGACTATTCACAATTTGAAGTTCCAAGGGAAATGGGATGTGAAGACCGTAAAGTCAATTACCGGATTGCCGGATTATTTTTTCACGCCGGATAAGCTGGAAGCATATAAGGATGCGAATCTACTAAAGGGAGGTATCGTATATGCGGACGCAATAACTACGGTAAGCGATACTTATGCGGAGGAAATTAAGACTCCTTTTTACGGGGAAGGCATGGACGGACTCCTTCGTGCGAAAGAAAAGGACCTGCGGGGAATCGTAAATGGTATTGATTACGATGATTTCAATCCCGAGACCGATAAATATATTGAACATAATTACAATGCGGTGAATTTCCGAAAGGAAAAAATTAAGAATAAACGCGCACTTCAGGCGGAACTCGGTTTGGAGCAGGATGATAAGAAGATGCTGATTGGCATCGTATCCAGACTGACGGACCAGAAGGGTTTTGACCTGATCAGCTATATGATGGAAGAAATGTGTCAGGATGCGGTTCAAATCGTGATATTAGGAACCGGTGAGGAGCAATATGAAAATATGTTCCGTCATTTTGACTGGAAATATAACAATAAGGTTTCTGCCAATATTTTTTACTCCGAGGCGCTGTCCCATAAGATTTATGCGGCGTGTGACGCTTTTCTCATGCCGTCCTTGTTCGAGCCCTGCGGACTCAGCCAGCTCATGGCGCTTCGCTACGGAACGGTACCGATTGTAAGGGAGACCGGCGGATTGAAGGATACAGTAGAACCTTATAACGAATACGAGAGCGAAGGAACCGGATTTTCCTTTTCCAACTATAATGCCCATGAGATGCTGGCGACGATTCGCTATGCGGAGCGTATTTATTACGATAGGAAACGTGAGTGGAATAAGATTATCGACAGAGGAATGGCGGCAGACTTTTCTTGGCACGTATCTGCGAAAAAATATCAGGAAATGTATGATTGGCTGATAGGATAGAGGACGGATACCATTATGTCTGACAATAAGAAAAAAGACGGATTTATTATGCAGGCGGGAATACTCGCCGCAGCGTCCATAATATGCAGAATTATTGGTTTGCTTTATAAGAGTCCGCTGACAGCCATTATCGGAGACGAAGGCAACGGATATTTTGCGACAGCGTATACATATTATACGATTATCCTTCTGGTTTCATCATACAGCATTCCGTCGGCAATTGCCAAGGTGCTCGCACAGAGACTTGCGCTGAAAGAATACCGTAACGCACAGAGAATCTTTAAATGTGCTGTGCTGTATGTTATGGTAGTCGGAGGGGCTGCAAGTCTCGTTTTGTTTATCTGTGCGCCTTATATCGTCATGGGACACTCGGTTCCGGTGCTCCGCATCTTTGCGCCAACTATTTTTTTCTATGGACTGCTGGGTGTTCTCAGAGGATATTTTCAGGCTCACAGGACGATGATGCAGACCTCCGTATCCCAGATATTAGAGCAGATACTCAACGCGGCGGTGAGCATTTGCGCGGCATATTTCCTCATGTGGGCGGCAAGTGCTTCCGGGAAGGACGGAAGCGAGCAGGCTATGTACGGAGCTATCGGCAGCGCGCTGGGAACCGGCAGCGGCGTGTTGATTGCCCTTTTATTCATGGCCGCGGTATATGCAATGAACCGTAAGACGATAAGCAAACGCATTGAACGTGATATGACAACGGATGAGGAATCCTATAAGGAAATATTTAAAACCATAACCTCGGTAGTGACGCCTTTTATTCTGGGTACCTGCATCTACAATTTGGTAACGGCACTGGACCAGACCATTTATCTGAGATTTATGGTGCATTTAAAGAATACGGACTTTTCGGAAGCATCCACGAGTTATGGGATTCTGGCTCAAAAGGCGGTAACGATTTCCAATATTCCCATCGCCCTGGCTTCCGCCATGTCTTCGGCGATCATACCGACCATAGCTTCAGTTTATGCGCAGGGGGAGTTTAAACAAACGAAGAAGAAGACCGCCTCCGCAATAAAGGTGACGATGCTGATTTCCATACCGGCGGCGATGGGAATCGGTGTGCTGGCAAAGCCTCTGGTTCTGGCATTGTTTCCCCAGATGGAGTCTTTGGAATTGGCATCCGGATTATTGACGGGGCTTTCGGTAACGGTTATTTTTTACGGACTGTCTACGCTGACTAATGCGGTATTACAGGGGATCGGAAGGGTGAACACCCCGGTCATCAATGCGGCGATCGCTCTCATTTTGCAAACAGCGATGTTAGTTCCCGTCATATGGTTTACTGACTTAGGGATTTACGGCGTGATGCTGGCCACGATGATGTATTCGCTCATAATGTGCATATTGAACAGCATATCTTTGCGAAAATATTTGGATTATAAGCAGGAATTCGATAAGACCTTTGCAAGACCGATGTTTTCCTCACTGATTATGGGTGCGGCGGCATTTGGGATTTATGAAGGGGCTTCGTACCTTTTGGAGATGTTTATGTCTTCCTTATATTTTATCAATTTAATCGCTTTGATCATAACGATAGGGATTGCAGTTCCTATTTATTTCGTGTTGATTATTAAACTAAAGGCGGTAAAGGAGAAGGATCTGAAGGGGCTTCCCAAAGGACATTTATTAGTGAAAGCCGCAAAGAAGCTGCGGTTGTTATAGATGACACGAATAAGATATGAATTTATATGGAGGCAAATGCCGGGAACATCAGTGTCCCGGTGGCTGTCTCTTTTTTGGCGGGGTCAGGGATAAAATAAAGAAAGCGATTCCCAAAGGTTTGAGAATATAGTAGAATATCAGTGAAACAAGCAAAACATTAAAGTTATGTAAACTATCTGTTTTTATAATGCGCAGGAGGATATATCGATGAAGCAGCGACCTGTTACAACATTATTTATGCTTAGTTCTGTAGATGGAAAAATTAGTACGGGATCATCGGATATTTTGGATGTTGACTGTGACTTTCCCAAACTGAAA
>JAEWPN010000078.1 GCA_023399455.1 Bacillota bacterium | reverse complement strand
GCAACAATCGTGTCACAACTTTTTAAGGGAATGGGAATAACGGTAGAAATCTTTTTTCTGACGCTGTTATTTTCTTTGCCGTTAGGGCTTGTCCTTTCTTTTGGAAGGATGTCCAAAAACGGAGTATTGAAAAGCGTCAGTAAATTTTACATATCGGTTATGCGAGGCACTCCTTTGATGTTACAATTGATTGTTGTATATTTCGCACCCTTTTATGTGTTCGGGCTGAAAATATCCTCCGGCTACCGATTTATGGCGGTGATCATTGCTTTCGTACTGAACTATGCGGCTTATTTTGCGGAAATCTATCGCTCCGGTATCGAGTCCATGCAGATAGGGCAATACGAAGCGGCGAAGGTATTGGGCTATACGAAAGCCCAGACGTTTTTTAGAATTATACTGCCTCAGGTAATGAAGCGGATATTGCCGCCGGTTACCAATGAAACGATTACGCTTGTGAAGGATACGTCTCTTGCGTTCGTGCTTGCGGAAACGGAGATGTTTACCATTGCGAAGCAGATCGCGGCCAAGGAGACGAGCATCATGCCTTTGATGGCAGCGGGACTTTTCTATTATTTGTTCAATTTAATTGTTGCCAGCTTCATGGAGTATTTGGAGAAGAAGCTGAACTATTACAGATAGAAAGGAGGGTGAAAGGAAATGAATCTGCTTGAAATCAATCATATGAAAAAAGGATTTGATGGTACGGGGGTGCTAGAAGATATTTCTTTGTCGGTAAAGGAAGGGGAAGTGGTGTCTATTATCGGCCCTTCAGGCTCGGGGAAATCCACTTTGCTTCGCTGTGCGACTATGCTGGAGAAGATGGACGGCGGGGAACTGAAATATATGGGCGAAGCAGCCGCATGGGAGGAAAACGGAAGATGCGTATACGCTGGGAAGCAAAAGCTTAAGGAGATACATAAGCATTTCGGCTTGGTATTCCAGAGCTTCAATCTCTTTCCTCATTACAGCGTAATGAAGAATATTACGGATGCGCCCATAAGTGTGGACAAGATTTCCAGGAAGGAAGCGGAGGAACGGGCGCTTAAGCTATTGAAACAGCTTGGGCTTGAAGACAAAAAAGATGCGTATCCCTATCAGCTTTCCGGAGGGCAGCAGCAGAGGGTTTCCATTGCCCGCGCATTGGCGCTGCAGCCTAAGATCCTGTTTTTCGATGAGCCAACCTCGGCGCTAGACCCGGAGCTTACCGGGGAGGTACTAAGGGTCATTAAGGAGCTGGCGAAGGAGCATATGACGATGATCATCGTGACTCATGAGATGCAGTTTGCCAAAGATCTGTCGGACCGAATTATCTTCATGGAGCAGGGGTTGATACAGCAGGAGGGAACTCCGGAGGAAATCTTTACCGCCCCCAATGAGCGCGTTAGGGAATTTATAGGAAAATTTACTGCATAATCCCTTTTTTTTCGGCACAATGGAAAAAATGAAGCAGGGAAAGACGGCGGTATTGATTTATAAAATTAACTGGTATATACTTCATAGTGATGATTTTTGTATTTTAGTATACAATAATATTGTGCTTTTATGCCTGATGCGGCAGAACGGAGGAAAAAATGAAGAAATTGGAACAGCTTTACGAAGGAAAAGCAAAAAAGGTGTTTGCAACAGACGATCCGGATATCGTAATCGTGGATTATAAGGACGATGCCACAGCTTTTAACGGCGAGAAAAAGGGAACGATTGTAGGAAAAGGCGTTATTAACAACAAGATGACGAACCATGTTTTCAAGCTTTTGGAAAAGGAAGGCGTACCGACTCATTTCGTAGAAGAACTGAGCGATAGGGAAACGGCGGTAAAAAAAGTAGAAATCGTTCCGCTTGAAGTGATTATCCGTAATGTGGCAGCAGGAAGCTTTTCCAAGAGACTGGGCGTTCCGGAGGGAACTCCGTTCAAAGAGCCGACCATCGAATTCAGCTATAAGAACGATGACCTCGGAGATCCGCTGATCAACAGCTATTTTGCGGTTGCTCTGGATCTGGCTACATGGGAGGAAATCGAAATTATCGAAAAATACGCGTTTAAGGTAAACGAAGTGCTGAAAGCATATTTCCTTCAGGCAGATATTAAGTTGATAGATTTTAAAATAGAATTCGGCCGTTATCATGGAGAAATCCTTCTGGCCGATGAAACATCGCCGGATACATGCAGGCTTTGGGACGTTCACACAGGCGAAAAGCTGGACAAGGACCGTTTCCGCAGGGATATGGGGAATGTAGAGGAAGCATACAACGAAGTATTCAAACGTTTGGGGTTATAAAGAGATGCTAAAAAGACTGAGCGAAGTAGAGACAGAAGCGGATTTGGAAAATATCTCCGTTATGGAGGAGCCGGACAAGCTAAAGGAAGAATGCGGCGTATTCGGTATGTATGATTTTGCAGGAGGAGACGTGTCGTCTGCCATTTATTACGGGCTTTTGGCGCTCCAGCACAGAGGACAGGAGAGCTGCGGTATTGCGGTCAGCGATACCAAGGGACCCAAAGGCAAGGTGTTGAGTGCAAAAGAAATGGGACTGGTAAACGAATCCTTCACTCCTGAAACGCTGGAAAAGCTAAAAGGCGATATCGGCGTAGGGCACGTACGTTATTCCACAGCGGGAAGCAGCACGAGAGAGAATGCACAGCCGTTAGTGCTTAACTATGTGAAGGGAACCTTAGGCTTAGCCCATAACGGCAACCTGATCAATGCGCCCGAGCTTCGGCATGAACTGGAGTATACCGGCGCTATTTTCCAGACCACCATCGATTCGGAGGTCATCGCCTACCATATTGCCAGAGAACGCTTGAACACGGACACGGTAGAAGCCGCCGTAGGGCGGGCTATGCAGAAAATCAAAGGAGCTTATTCTCTGGTGATCATGTCGCCGAGAAAGCTTATCGGGGCAAGAGACCCCTTTGGCTTTCGGCCTCTTTGCATCGGAAAGAGAGACGACGCTTATGTACTGGCTTCCGAGACGTGTGCGCTGGATACGATAGGAGCACAGTACATCCGTGATGTGCTTCCGGGAGAAGTTGTCACGATTTCCCCTGAAAAAGGTATCGAGTCCGATACCAGAATGTGCGCAGGGGAAAAAGAGCATGCCAGATGCGTCTTCGAATATATTTATTTCGCAAGACCGGACAGTTACATTGACGGAGTCAGCGTATACAATTCCAGAATACTGGCGGGCAAATTCCTCGCTATGGATTCTCCGGTAGACGCAGACCTTGTGGTAGGGGTGCCGGAGTCAGGGAACTGTGCTGCTTTGGGGTATTCCCTGCAATCGGGTATCCCTTACGGACAGGCATTCGTTAAGAATTCCTACGTCGGCCGTACGTTTATTAAGCCTAAGCAGAAAAACCGGGAAAGCAGTGTGCAGGTTAAGCTGAATGCTTTGAAGGAAGCGGTTTCCGGAAAGCGGGTCATCATGATTGATGATTCCATTGTCCGTGGAACAACCTCCGACCGGATCGTGCGCATGCTAAGGGATGCAGGAGCGAAAGAGGTGCATATGCGGGTGAGCTCGCCGCCCTTTTTATGGCCCTGCTACTTTGGAACGGATGTACCGGCCAGAGAGCAGTTGATTGCTTATAGCCGCTCCATAGAAGATATCAGTGAAGTGATAGGTGCGGATTCGCTGGCATATTTAAAAGAAGAGAGATTGGAAGAAATGGTAAGCGGCCTCGGCATCTGCAAAGGCTGTTTCACCGGAACATATCCTCTCGTTCCTCCGACGGAGGATATTAGAGGGGATTATGACAGGTAAAGAGAAAAAGGAGAAGCGGTATGAGTACAGACAGGTATCAGAGCCCTCTTTCGGAGCGTTACGCGAGCAAAGAGATGCAGTATATTTTTTCGCCTGATATGAAATTCAGGACATGGAGAAGGCTGTGGATCGCGTTGGCGGAGACGGAGAAGGAGCTGGGACTCAATATCTCTCAGGAACAAATCGACGAGCTGAAGGCCCATGCGGAGGACATCAATTACGATGTTGCCAGGGAGAGGGAAAAAGAGGTGCGCCATGACGTTATGAGCCATGTATATGCTTACGGCGTGCAGTGCCCGGGGGCAAAGGGAATCATTCATCTCGGCGCCACTTCCTGCTACGTAGGGGACAATACGGATATTATCGTTATGACGCAGGCGCTTAAGCTGGTGAAAAAGAAGCTGATAAACGTGATGAAGGAGCTTTCGGATTTTGCTGACAAATATAAGGATCAGCCTACCCTGGCATTTACTCATTTTCAGCCCGCCCAGCCTACTACGGTAGGAAAACGTGCGACGCTTTGGCTTCAAGAGTTTTGTCTGGATATTGAGGACTTAGACCATGCTCTTTCTCATATGAAGCTGCTGGGGTCCAAGGGAACCACCGGAACACAGGCTTCTTTTCTTGAGCTTTTTGACGGCGATCAGGAGAAAATCGATAAGATAGACCCGCTGATAGCGAGGAAAATGGGCTTTGCGGAATGCTATCCCGTATCGGGACAGACCTATTCCAGAAAGGTGGATACGAGAGTGGTCAACGTGCTGGCAGGCATTGCGGCAAGCGCTCATAAGATGTCTAACGATATTCGTCTGTTACAGCATTTGAAAGAAATAGAGGAGCCTTTTGAAAAGAGTCAGATCGGCTCGTCAGCCATGGCATATAAGAGAAATCCCATGAGGAGTGAGAGGATAGCTTCTCTGGCCAGATACGTGATGGTGGATGCGCTGAACCCGGCTATTACCTCCGCTACCCAGTGGTTTGAAAGAACACTGGATGATTCCGCAAATAAAAGACTTTCTATCCCGGAAGGATTTCTTGCGGTAGATGGAATTCTCGATTTGTGCCTGAATGTGGTAGACGGCCTTGTCGTATATCCGAAGGTGATCGAAAAGAGACTCATGAGTGAGCTTCCTTTCATGGCTACGGAAAACATCATGATGGACGCTGTGAAAGCGGGAGGAGACAGACAGGAGCTGCATGAGAGGATCCGCACGCTTTCTATGGAGGCCGGAAAGAATGTGAAAGAAGAGGGCAGGGATAACAACTTGTTAGAGCTGATTGCGGCAGATCCGGCATTCAATATGACCCTCGAGGACTTGCAGAAGACTATGGATCCGACCAGATATGTGGGACGTTCCAAGGAGCAGGTGGAGGCATTTCTTGCGGCTGTGATCGCGCCGGTTTTGGAAGAGAATAAGGAGCTGCTGGGCGTAAAGGCAGAAATAAACGTATAAATTATCGGTATGCATGAGCGTATTTTTAAGGCCGTAAGGCTTTAAGGATACGCTTTTTATACAGAAATAAGTGGAATAATAGGGAGAGCTGTTATGGGTGGATTTTTTGGAGTTGCATCGAAAAGTGATTGCATGTTCGATTTGTTTTTTGGAACGGACTATCACTCTCATCTGGGAACGAGGCGGGCCGGTATGGCGGTGTACGGAAAAAAAGGCTTTGACCGTTCGATTCACAACATTGAAAACGCGCCGTTTCGCACGAAATTCGATAAGGAAGTGAATGAAATGAGCGGCTGTATGGGTATCGGCTGTATTTCCGACTATGAGCCCCAGCCGCTGATCGTGCGTTCCCACCACGGTACCTATGCTATCGAGACGGTTGGAAAAATAAACAATATGGATGAACTCGTGGAGAAGATTTTCGCCACCGGACATTCTCATTTCCTCGAGATGAGCGGAGGGGATATCAATGCGACGGAGCTGGTCGCAGCGGTAATCAACGAGAAAGATAATCTGGCGGAAGGCATAAGGTACGCGCAGGAAATCATAGACGGCTCCATGACCATGCTGATTATGACGCCCAAGGGAATCTATGCTGCCAGAGATCGTCTGGGAAGGACGCCTGTTTCCATCGGGAAGAAAGAAGACGCTTACTGTATCTCCTTTGAAAGCTTCGCTTAACGGCGCATGCCATCGGTTATTCCAATGCATCGGGAATTCCTTTTTCCAGCCCCTTTATTAAATATACCCCTACGTGGCCGCGTTCCTTTATGCCCACGATTCAGAGCCAGAGGAACTTAATCGCGAAGATGAAGCTGATTCCCGTGCACGATTTGATTCAGGACAAAAGTCTGCTTCTTATCGACGATTCCATAGTCCGCGGCACCCAGCTTAGGGAGACAACAGAATTTTTATATCAGAGCGGTGCCAAGGAGGTACACATCCGACCTGCATGTCCGCCTCTTCTGTATGGCTGTAAGTATTTGAACTTTTCCCGTTCCACTTCGGAAATGGACTTAATTACAAGACGGGTTATCAGTGATTTGGAGAGAGAGGGCAGATTTACGGACCTGAGCGCCTATTCCAATCCTGAGACGGAGGAATATAAGGAGATGCTCGGGCGGATTAGTAAGGAGCTGAATTTTACATCCCTCCGGTATCACAGACTGGATGATATGATAGAGGCGGTTGGTATCGATAAGTGTAAACTGTGCACCTATTGCTGGGATGGGAAGGAATAAGGAAGTTAAGGGGACTTACCAAAACGGGCCGGACTATTTGAACAGGCATTTGATATAAGCATAGATTATGTTACTCATAAATAATATTGATTTTATTTATGAGTAATTTTATTGTATAATTATAAAGTATCCGGGAGGAGTAAAGATTGCTACACCCGGCATACTAGTGTGCATAATTAGACTGATTTGCAGCACTCTCAGTCTAAGGAGGAACGAGACTGCACATTTTATGGAACAAGGGAAAATTCAAGTTTGCAGGAGGAAATCGACTATGGTAAAAGCAGTTGTCGGCGCTAACTGGGGCGACGAAGGAAAAGGTAAAATTACGGATATGCTTGCGCAGGAGGCGGATATTATCGTTCGTTTTCAAGGAGGAGCAAATGCGGGACACACGATTGTAAACAACTACGGTAAATTTGCGCTCCATACACTGCCCTCAGGAGTATTCTATGACCACACGACGAGTGTGATCGGCAATGGAGTGGCTTTGAATATTCCGGTTCTTTTTAATGAGATCAAGTCCATTACGGACAGAGATGTACCGATGCCTAAGATTCTGGTGTCCGACAGAGCTCAGATCGTAATGCCTTATCATATCTTGTTCGATCAGTACGAGGAAGAGCGGCTGGGCGGGAAGTCCTTCGGATCTACCAAGTCAGGCATCGCTCCGTTTTATTCTGATAAATATGCTAAAATAGGTTTTCAGGTAAGCGAGCTTTTCGACGACGGACTGTTAAAGGAGAAAGTTGTAAGGGTTGCAGAAGCGAAGAACGTGCTTTTGGAGCATCTGTATCATAAGCCTTTGATCGACCCGCAGGAGCTGCTTTCGACGCTTGGCGGCTATAAAGAAATGGTGGAGCCGTATGTATGCGATGTATCCGCTTTTTTGGATCAGGCGATAAAGGAAGGAAAGACCATTTTGCTTGAGGGCCAGTTAGGTACGTTAAAAGATACGGATCACGGTATTTATCCTATGGTGACGTCCTCTTCTACGCTGGCAGCTTACGGCGCGATAGGAGCAGGGATTCCTCCTTATGAAATAAAAGAAATCATTACGGTATGTAAAGCATATTCCTCAGCGGTCGGTGCAGGCGCCTTCGTATCCGAAATCTTCGGAGAAGAAGCGAATGAGCTCAGACTAAGAGGCGGTGACGGCGGAGAATTCGGTGCTACTACGGGACGCCCCCGCCGCATGGGATGGTTCGACTGCGTGGCCTCCAAATACGGCTGCAGGCTCCAGGGAACCACCGACGTGGCATTTACGGTTCTGGATGTGCTGGGTTATCTGGACGAGATACCCGTCTGCGTAGGTTATGAAATCGACGGCGAAGCGTCTACTCAGTTCCCTGTTACAGCGAAGCTGGAAAAGGCTAAGCCGATCCTTGTAAAGCTGCCCGGATGGAAATGCGAAATCCGCGGAATCAAGACCTATGAGGAGCTGCCGGAGAATTGCAGGAATTATATAGAGTTCATCGAGGAGCAAATCGGCTATCCGATTACGATGGTGAGCAACGGACCGGGAAGAAATGATATTATTTATAGAAAGAGTTCTTTACAAAAATAATAAAGTGCCGCACGACCGCGAAAAACGGTTGTGCGGCATTTTGATGAATAAATACGGATTATTCAGGCGGAAAAAATAGAAATAGTCAAGCTGTTAGGGATATGATACAATAAGAAAAATGAAATGGGCATGGAAGCATAAGGGCAGAATATGACGAATAATCTGGAATATTATAAAGTTTTTTACTATGCGGCGAAGCTGGGGAGCCTGACGATGGCGGCGGAGGCACTTGCCATATCTCAGCCTGCGGTAAGCCAGTCGCTGAAGCAGTTGGAGAGCATTATCGGGGCGAAGCTCTTTGTCAGAGCCGCCAAGGGAGTGAAGCTGACGTCGGAAGGAGCGCTTTTATATAGCTATGTGGCAAAGGGCTACGAGCAGATAGAACTGGGGGAAAAGAAAGTAGCCCAGATGCTCAATCTGGAATTAGGGGAAATGCGTATCGGTGCCAGCGATATGACGCTTCGTTTTTTTCTTCTTCCGTATCTGGAAAAATTTCATGAACAATATCCGGGCATTAAGGTCACGGTAACAAACGCGCCAACGCCCGAGACTTTGTATTATTTGCAGGAGGGGAAGATAGATTTCGGCGTGGTGAGTACCCCTTTTGAGGCGGTGCCCGGCATACAGGCCATACGAGTAAAAGAAATAGAGGATATTTTTATCGCAGGCCGCAAGTTCATTCAATATAAGAATAAAATGCTGGACTTAAAGGACCTGGAAAAGCTGCCTATCATTTCATTGGAAAAAAGGACGAGCACAAGAAGCTATATGGATGGTTTTCTTGAAAAGAACGGGGTAGTGATGAACCCGGAATTCGAGCTGGCCACCAGCGATATGATTGTTCAGTTTACCTTGCGCAATCTCGGAGTCGGAAGTATTATGAGAGAATTCGCGGCAGAGTATTTGGAATCGGGGAAGCTATTTGCGCTTCGCTTCAATAAAATCATACCTAAGCGGCATTTTTGCGTCGTGACGGATACGGGAAGTCAATTGTCCGCCGCTGCGAGGAATCTGCTGCAAATTATATACAGCGATATTGACACATAAGAATGATTGTGAAAAGGGTTTAGGAGGAAACGACAGTGATAAATACAATTATTTTCGATATAGGGAATGTACTTACAGGTTTTGCCTGGAAGGAATTTTTCCGGAAGTTCGATTATTCACAGGAAATACTGGACAGGATTTCAAAGGCAACGGTGGAGAGCGGCACATGGGCCGAATACGACAGAGGAGCTTTATCGGATGAGGAAATTATGGATGCGTTCATAGCAAATGATCCGGGCATCGAAAAGGAGCTGCGTGAGTCGTTAGAAAATATTCAAGGGATGCTCATAAGATATGACTATGCGATTCCGTGGATACAGGAATTGAAAGGAAAGGGCTGCAGAGTGTTAGTTTTATCTAACTTTGCCGGCCGTGCCGCCAGGGACTGCAAGGACGCCTTGGACTTTCTTGAGTATGTGGACGGGGGAATCTTATCTTATAAGGAAAAATTTATCAAGCCTCAGCCGGAAATCTACCAATTATTAATAGACAGATACCAACTGAATCCTGCAGAGTGCGTGTTTCTGGACGATACTCTGGTCAACCTGACGGCGGCAGAGAAATTCGGTATTCATACTGTTCATTTCCAGAACAAAAAGCAGGCTGAGGAGGAACTCTCCAGACTAATGTGCCGCACCGATGATTTTTGATATAGCTTAAAGAATTTAATGTACAATAGAATTAAGATTTTGTACGAAAGATAAAATTTAATTGGAGGCTTATATGTTTAAATACTTAAATGATAAACAACTAAGGCACAGAAGCGATCCTTTTAAAAAAGAAGGCCTTAGGATATGCACGATATATCTTGCAATAGGTCTTTTCTGGATTTATTTTTCCGATAGGATCGTCAATTATCTATTTAAAGATGAACAAGTCGTTTTAATGATAAATACCTACAAAGGGATGGCCTATGTACTTTGTACGGCGCTGATTCTTTTCTTCCTCATTTCGGGCCTTTTGAAAAAGGTGGAGATAATGAAAAGGAAGCTGAACGAAAGCTATGATGAGCTGTCGGCTTCCAACGAAGAGCTGCAGTCCTATGTGGAGGAGCTGACCGCTTCGGATGAGGAGCTGCGCACTCAGTATGAGCAAATCGTGGAATACGGAGAAATGCTCAGGGTAAGCGAAGAGAAATATAAGTCTCTGATAACGGAAATGCAATTGGGATTGGCGCTTTATGCAGGGAATCCCGGAGACGACCTCTATCACTATAAGGTGGTGGATACCAATTACAGCCATGAGGTTTTAACAGGATTAAAGCAAAAGGACATCCTGGGGAAATGCTTTTCTGAAATACACACGAAAATGGAGCCGGAGAACGCTGCGAAGCTGATACATACCGTTACCACCGGCGAGCCTACCAGATACGAAAGACTTCAGGAAAAGACAAATTATTATTATGAGATTATCGCCTACAGACCTATGGAAAACCAACTGGCGATCATTGTAAACGACATTACAAAGCGTAAGCAGGCGGAAGGACGGCTGAATTTCTTAAGCTATCACGATCAGCTCACGGGTCTGTTCAACCGCAGGTTTTTCGAGCAGGAGCTGGTCGTTCTGGATGTAGAAGAGAATTATCCGCTCATGATTACGATGATAGACATTAACGGACTGAAGCTGGTCAATGATTCTTTCGGGCATGCGGCAGGCGATAAATATATTCAGATGGTGGCGAAGGTACTCATTGAGGGGACGAGGGCTCAGGATGTAGTATGCAGACAAGCGGGAGATGAATTCATTATCTTTTCCCCGAAAACGGACGATGCACAGATGCAGGAAATCATCGAAGGCATGAATGAGGCCGCCAGCAAAATGGATGTCAATTCAATTCCTCTTTCACTGTCTTTCGGCTATTGCGCTAAGAGAAGTACCGATGAGCCGCTGCCGGAGGTCATGAAGAAAGCAGAAAGCTATATGTATAAGAAAAAGCTGTTGGAAAGCTCCAGCGTGAAAGGGAAGACCGTCTATACGATCATGACCACGCTGCATGAGAAGAATCCCAGAGAGGAGCAGCATTCACGAAGAGTCTCCCAGCTATGTGAGAAGATGGGCATTGCCATGGGTCTTAGGGATGATGAAGTGAAGGAGCTTCGGACGGTGGGGCTTTTACACGATATCGGTAAGGTGGCTATAGAAGAGGGAATCTTAAACAAGCCCGGAAAGCTGGATGAGACGGAATGGGAGGAAATCAAGAAGCATCCGGAAATAGGTTACCGGATACTGAGTACGGTGAGCGACCTTTCGGAACTGAGCGAATATGTGCTTTCTCATCATGAAAGATGGGATGGAAAAGGATATCCCAGAGGGCTGAAGGGAGAGGATATCCCGCTCCAGTCGAGAATCATAGCCATTGCGGACGCATATGACGCGATGCGTAGCGAGAGAAGCTACCGCAAGGCGCTGTCGAGGGAATATGCGGTCAGCGAGTTGGAAAAGGGGGCGGGAACTCAATTCAACGGGCCCTGTGTCAAGGTGTTTATTGAAAAAGTGGTGAAGGGCGACGATATTTACGAGCGCGATTTGGACAGTATATAATGAAGAGGAGTTTTTACTCCTCTTCGTCCTTTAATATATCCATGGAGGCGATAGTGTGCCTGTCCCTGAACTTGCCGTAAAGCCATATGTAAAGCCACAGGAGAATGGGCAGACCGATAGTCGCCACAAGGCAGGCCTGGAAAAGAGCGCCTGAGCCGGGGAAATCCAGCAAGGCGATAATGAAAGTAGCTACGTATAACAGAACCAATAGGACGATGCAGACCCAGGCTGCAATCTGTTTCGATTTTTTCTTCATAGGAACTCCGTTTCTGATTTTATTTGTATACATAACATAACATATTCTGCATGAAAAGGAAATAATGCAGAGCGAATTTAAATACAGAAATCATGTGTTACTGAGAAGGTCGTGAACAGTAACGTAGTATGATAAAAGCCCCCGGAAATGTATTTTTACATTTTCGGGGGCTTTATTTAGGGGAGGATAAGTATTTTTTCTTATCTTGGGTAATTATCAAAGGAGGGGGTTCCTTTGATAGTCTTATTATTGACGTGATTTCCGGCTTTATTCATTAAAAATAAAAAAATTTACTTTTTTTGAAAAATATTATATACTATCAATAGTTTGGACATAATTTTCTGTTTTTAACGGAATAGTCAACTCATATTTGAAGAAAAATATATAATAAGCAAAAGGTGGTATTACAATGGCATTATTAAAACAGTGGCATGACATTGCCTATTCGGAAACGGCCAATAAAGGCGATTTGCAAAGACTCTGGGCAGATTATTTCCAGAAGGAGAAGGAAATATATGCAAAGCTCCTGGAAAATCCTGAGGAAGCGGTAAAAGGTACCGTGAAGGAGCTGGCTGAGAAATATGATGTAGATATCATGACGATGACGGGATTTCTCGACGGAATCAACGAAAGCTTGAAGGTTGAAAACCCTGTGGACGAGATGGAGGAGGATACGGAAGTATCTCTCGATTTCGATAATGAGATTCTTTATAAGAATATGGTCGGTGCAGGTGCGGACTGGCTGTACGAGCTGGAAGCGTGGAAGGATATTTTCGACGAGGAAAAGAGAAAAGAGCTTTATAGAATACAGAAGGCTTCTGCTACGATCGTGAAAGGTGCCAAGACCTATCCTAACGATCCCTGTCCTTGTGGAAGCGGCAAGAAATATAAAAAATGCTGCGGTAAAAATTAAGAATAAGTCTTTACAGATTAAAAAAAGTATCATAGAATAAGAATAAGTAATGGAATATGGATAATGCAAAGAAGAGAAGAGTAAGGTGCGGGAACGTATCAGAGAAGGATACCTGCTTGTCAAGGCAAGCGGAGCTGGAAGTATCCTGACGCAAAGCATCCGAAGACCATCTCGGAGTGACCCCAATCAGGTCCGGCGGCACCGTTATCGCCGAATGAAGCGGCTTTGTTATGAACATTGTTATTATAACAAGGCAAAAAGGGTGGAACCGCGTAATATAGCTATACGTCCCTTACGTTGCACATGGAGTGTGATGTAAGGGTTTTTTTGTACCCTGAAATGAAAAGGAGGAAAATGAAATGCAGGAAAAGTGGAAAGAGTTAGAGCAGGTTTTGGAAGAAATGAAGACGATGAAAAAAAGAGAGTACGTATTGACCCTGACCGTTTGTGTTTTGGCTGGTTTGGTAATTGGGATGCTGATTTCACCGAAGAAAAGAGTGATGATTGGAAGCAATAACGGGAACAACAATGTGAACGGTTTTGGAGACGGTGAGTTCTGCGACTGCGAAGATGATAGTGATTGCGAAGAATGATGGGTAAAGGAGTTGGAAAATAATGAAAGTAACGTTAAAAGATGGAAGCAGTAAGGAATACGCTTCGCCGATGCGAATCATCGATATTGCAGCGGACATCAGCGAAGGACTTGGAAGAGCGGCGTGTGCCGGAGAAATAGATGGCAAAGCTGTTGATTTGCGTACTGTTGTAGAGCAGGATTGTGCACTCAATATTTTGACTGCAAACGATAAAGAGGGAATACGAGTAGTCAGACATACGGCTTCTCATGTGCTGGCGGAGGCGGTCAAGAGATTATATACCGACGCAAAGCTGGCTATCGGGCCGAGCATCGACACCGGCTTCTATTATGATTTTGAACATGAGCCTTTTACGAGAGAGGATCTCGACAATCTGGAAGCGGAGATGAAGAAGATCATCAAGGAAGGGAATGCCCTGGAGAAGTTCACGCTTTCCCGTGAAGAGGCGATAAAATTCATGGAAGAGAAGAGCGAGCCATATAAGGTGGAGCTGATTCGCGACCTTCCCGAAGATGCGGTGATTTCCTTCTATAGTCAGGGAGATTTTGTAGATTTGTGTGCGGGACCTCATCTTATGAGCACGAAAGGGATCAAGGCGTTTAAGCTGATTTCCTCCTCAGGCGCTTATTGGAGAGGCAATTCCGACAATAAGATGCTCCAGAGAATTTATGGTACGGCATTTAACAAGAAAGAAGAGCTTGCCGATTATTTG
The DNA here is from genome assembly GCA_023399455.1 of Bacillota bacterium. Classification (GTDB taxonomy): domain Bacteria; phylum Bacillota; class Clostridia; order Lachnospirales; family Lachnospiraceae; genus Kineothrix; species Kineothrix sedimenti. The sequence continues at coordinate 3,941 of JAEWPN010000078.1, read as the reverse complement.
GAGTATTTGGATAACATTAAGAAACGCGATCACAATAAATTAGGACGTGAGATGGAGCTTTTTGCTACGGTTGACGTAATCGGCCAGGGACTTCCGCTGCTGATGCCCAAGGGAGCGAAGATGATTCAGACGATGCAGCGCTGGATCGAGGACGAAGAAGAAAAGCGCGGCTATATGAGAACGAAGACACCTCTTATGGCAAAAAAAGATTTGTATGTAATTTCCGACCATTGGGATCACTACAAAGAGGGCATGTTCGTGCTGGGAGATGAAAATGACGAGAACGCCGAGGTATTCGCCCTTCGTCCTATGACCTGTCCGTTCCAGTACTATGTATATAAGCAGAGCCAGAAATCCTATAGAGATCTTCCCTGCCGCTACGGGGAGACGTCCACACTTTTCAGGAATGAAGATTCGGGAGAGATGCACGGACTTACCCGTGTGCGCCAGTTCACGATTTCCGAGGGGCATCTCATCGTGCGTCCGGATCAGGTGGAAGAGGAATTCAAGGGTTGTGTGGACCTTGCGAAATACTGCATGACTACCCTCGGACTTCAGGACGACGTATCGTACCGCTTGTCCTTATGGGATCCGAACAATCAGGAGCATTACCTTGGCAACGCCGAGCTTTGGGATAAGGTTCAGGATATGATGCGCTCGATTTTGAATCATATCGGTATCGAGTATACGGAGGAAGAAGGAGAGGCAGCATTCTATGGTCCGAAGCTGGATATTCAGGCGAAGAACGTATATGGCAAAGAGGATACGATGATTACGATCCAGCTCGATATGTTCCTTGCGGAACGCTTCGATATGACCTTTGTGGATAAGGACGGCGAAAAGAAGAGGCCCTATATCATCCACAGAACGTCTCTGGGCTGCTACGAAAGAACGCTGGCGTGGCTGATTGAAAAATATGAAGGAAAGTTTCCTACATGGCTCTGCCCGGAACAGGTACGCATTCTTCCTATTTCCGAGAAATATGAAAAATATGCGGAAGAAGTGGAAGCGAAATTAAAGGAAAACGGCGTTCTTGCCGCTACGGACGGACGCTCTGAGAAAATTGGCTTTAAAATCCGTGAGGCGAGACTGGCAAAGATTCCGTATATGCTTGTAGTCGGACAGAAAGAAGAAGAGGATAAGACCGTTTCCGTAAGAAGCCGTTTTGCGGGCGACGAGGGTGTGAAGTCTCTGGATGAATTCGTAGAGCAGATATGCAAAGAAATCAGAACGAAAGAAATAAGAAAAGAAGAAGTGGTTGAGTCATAATAATGACAGGTCAGACGAAACCCGGTAAAATCAAAGGTTTCCGCGATAATGATTCAGTCCTGCTACTTGTGCTGATTGCTTAAAATAGCGCACAAATGGATAGGATGGCGCCATTTATATCTCAAACTGCCTATTAAAAAGTGAATAGACGGAATCTGCCAATATAAAGGTATTGGCAATTTTCGTTATAGCCAGAATAGGGCTAAATCTTTAATTTTATGAAAATGAAGTGAAGGTTTGGTCCTATTTTATTTTTATTTGAAAGAAGACAAGCGTTTAACCTATTTTTATCCAATTTATAAAACAGATAGAAAAATCACAGTACCAGATATAGAAAACATAAAAGAGAGGTAAAATATCATGTTCGAAAAGGTAAAAATATATTGAATTACTATGGAAGTAAGATTATAATAAGAGTGTAAAAAAAATATTGCATTAATAATTTGTAGTACATACATGTAAATGGAAAGGGGATATCATAATGAAAAAAAAGATTTTTGCAGCTTTAATGACCGTTGTATTGTGTGTTTCAGCTTATGGAACGACTTTATTTGCCGCAGAGTCAAAAGCGGGAATGACTGATGTATTAACAGAATCAATTAAAGAAGAAGTCATTCAAAATGGAGAGTGGAGAGCAAATAGTGATGGTTCATATTCTTTTATATTAAAGAAAGAAGATAATTCACTATCGAGGAGTAGTGTTACAAATAATACTAGTATAAATTATACTTTAATTCCAATTACGGAAGAAGCAAAGGCAAATTTAGATAAAGCCTATCAGTGGCACGCTCAGGTGGAAGTAGAACATTAACAGATTCTGATGCGGCTGGTTGTGTCAGTGCCTATTCCATCATCAATTGGACTGATAAAACAGAAAATGCAAGAGAATATGTTTATTTGACAAGTGTTTCCGGTGGATATTCAGCAGAAGGAAGTGGGAGTTATATTTCTTCAGGTGTTTCTGTATCGGCGCATAAGGTAACAGTGGGGCAGAGTGGATTCACAACGAATGGATATAAATCACAAAATAAAACATTTGATATTGGAACATCTGCGAGAAGTTTTTCATATGGTTCGTCTAATTGGTCAGGATTTCTTCCGGTTGAAAGTAGCAGTGGAAGTTCTAATATGGGAGCGTATTATGTAATAACTCTAAAAAGAGGAACTAGCACATGGGCTTGTGAGATTTCAAACAATTATTAAAGGTGGTGCATTATGTGTTTTTTTAAGAAAGAACTGTTAGTAACATCTTCAATGGAACAAAAGTCAAAGGTATTAGATATATTAAGTCAGCACAATATTAGGTATTATTTAAAAACAAAAGATAATTTTGGTGGAGGATTATACTCTGAGAGAAGATTTACGGGCAGTTTTGCAATGGACACATCGTGTAGATTTATTTATCACATTTATGTTTCAAAGAAGAATTACAAAGATGCAATATTTTTTTTACAACAGAAAAACATATAATTTTTATGTTGCTCAGTTTGCGCTGGGCAACATTCTTTGTATAGCTGTCTTTTAATAAACCACCTGTTATGCAGGCAATGTCGTCAACTTAAGAAAATTCACAAAAAGCACTTGACAAACAAGTCAAAAAATGGCGCTTCGCGTTTGATATAAACTATGAAACGCGAGGTGCTTTATGAATTTTACAAAAACCATTACATCAATTCTTTCATCAGTGAGTAATTGCATTCATTCTAAAGAATATGCTAGGCATCATAGTATCCAAAGTGCCTTTACTCGTTTCAGAAAATTGTCTTTTTCTGATGTTATGCTCTATGTCATCAATTCTTCCCACCATTCTATTTCAGTGAATTATGCACGTTTCCGAAGTATACTTAATACCGAAAATCTGCCTATGGTCTCTAAGCAGGCACTATCAAAGGCACGTCAGGGAATTTCTCATGAAGCCTTTCTGAATCTCTTTCGGATTTCTGTTGAAGAATACTACAAATATAATAAAAATACAGCTTTATGGAATGGGTTCCATTTATATGCTGTAGACGGAAGTACCATTCACATCCCGGTTTCAGAAGAAAATCTGAAGAGTTTCGGCTCTAATCTGTGATTGTCAATAAAAAAGTCCCAAAAATAGCGGAGAAAATTCCCCACTTTATTTACCCGGGAAAAAGCACCGCTATGGATGCTTTTTCCAGTTTTTTACTGTCTTTTTACACCATGGGTAATACGCCATGCCATAATTCATAATCAGGAATTGCGATATCATTCTTCATAAGCAATAATTCCAGCTCTTTATTACGCTGTTTGAGCAGTTCAGCTTTTCTTTGCTCATCATCAAGCATATCTCTCAGTATATCCGCCGCTTCTATCGCTTCGTTTCGTGTCAGCCTGTTTTCTTTCATCTCATAAATCCCCGCTTTCTTCGGTCTCTTCCATTTCGCTCAAACCTTCCTTTGTTCCATTTCCTGAACTCTCTTTTTTCGGTCTGCCCCGCCGTTTCACAGCGCTGATCCGTTCCCGTTCTTTCATCCGGTAGCTTTCACCTTCTATAGTTATAAAGCTGCAGTGGTGCACAAAACGGTCAAGAATGGCCGTTGCCAGTACCGGGTCAAAAAGAATGCTCCCCCATTCATCAAACTGCTTATTGGAAGTAATGATGGTAGAGGCTGTCTCGTATCTTTTGGAAATCACTTCATAAAGATCGT
>JAEWPN010000081.1 GCA_023399455.1 Bacillota bacterium | reverse complement strand
AAAAATAGCCGGAATGGAACCCATTCCCGAATAAGAAAAAATATTTAGCAATTTCCTTCATATACATACTTTAAATGCTCTCTTGCCGTTTCCGCAAGAGAATAAACCGTCTCTATCCTGGTAGCCTCTTTGTCCTGCATCTTCCACATAGGAAAAAAGCGGGAAATATGATAAGGTATATTTTCATCGACAGAAGCCAGCCATGACACAGCCTGTTTAATCTCCTTCACATCATCGTTTTCTCCCGGTATTACAAGCGTCGTGACCTCCACATGGCTTTCCTTCGCTGCTCTTTCAATAAAAGCCTTTACCATGGACAAGCTTCCCCCCACCTTCTTATAAAAATGTTCGGTAAAGCCTTTTAAATCTATATTAAAGGCATCCGTATAGGGCAAAAGCTCCTCCAATACCTCAAGCTCTGCGCAGCCATTAGTGACGATTACATTCTTTAGCCCGTTTTTTCTTGCAAGCTTCGCACAGTCTCTCACATACTCATAACCAATAAGCGGTTCATTGTAGGTATAAGCAATTCCGATATTTCCTTTTGCTGTGCAAGCAAGGGCTTTGTTCACGAGTTCCTCCGGCATAAGTATTCCGTAATCAGCCTCTTCCTCCTTTACCATGGAAATACCATGATTTTGGCAAAAGCCACAGGATAAATTACAGCCGTAGCTTCCCACGGAGAGGATTTTACTCCCGGGAAAAAAGCGCCTAAGAGGCTTTTTCTCGATCGGATCGAGAGCATAGGATGTGATTTTTCCATAATTTGTACAGACAATTCTGCCATTTTCATTGCTTCTTGCTCTACAAAGCCCTGTCTTTCCTTCTTCTATTGTACAATGGTGCATGCACACCGGACAAACTGTTTTCATTAATAATGTCTCACCACCTCAAAACGTTCCAGCGAACATTTACCTTCTCTGTAATCCTTTTCGTCAATTCCTGCCTTCTTTAACGAAATACCTATCTGTTCCTCTACCGTTTCTACACCTTCCAGATTCGGAAGCAGAAGTCCTCTCCGGCCTCCCATCGATATGATCACGCCGTATTTTTTTACATCCAGTTCCTCTGCGGATGTAACCGGTTCCGGGGCAGACAGGACATCTACCGTACAAATAATATGGCCCAGTTCCGTCGCCTCCACTTGCGGGAATCTCGGGTCCCACAACCCGGCATTTACCGCATTCTCAATAACTTCCTCCGCCACGCAGTTTTTCGTTTCCTGTATGGTTCCTATACAGCCTCTTAAATTGCCATATTTCTTTAAAGAAACAAATGCTCCCGCCTTTTTCTTAAGCAGCTCTTCGGGCAGTCCGGCCGGCACCGGAAGATTAATACCTTTTCTCAGATAATATTCCAAAGCTTCTCTGGCTAAAGACACATAGGCATCCTGAAAGGCCGCTACCGCATATCCAACTCCAAATGGTCCTTCATAGGATAGAAGTTCCGCCTTAAGAGGCATCCCGTCCATACATCCTGCCATAATAGAAATAGAACGATGTCCGCATTCCCCCGCTTTCCCGCAGAAATCATCCGAAAAATCGAGCGCTTTGGATAAATTGCCCTCCGCAAGGATATCCGTAATTCTCCTGTCATATTCCGGTCCTTCCTTGGCATATTCATATGGTCCGCTATCCAATAAACGATGGGACAGATCCCCGCTGGCAACCACGACAATCCGCCGCCCTGCTTTTTCTGCGGCTTCCCTTATCGTTTTTCCCAAGCGATAGTGTTCGGATAAAGGAAGACCGGATAAGCCTATTCTTACTATTTTAAACTTTTTCGCGTAAGCTTCCTTTATAAAACGAAGGGGTATCATCGTTCCGTGATCCAATTCTTTCTCTCTTTCACCTTCCGTTCCTGCCTGAATTTTATTACAGTGTGCCTTCCTTTCAATCTCTGCCACAAGCTCCGTATCATAATCTGCTTCCAATATGATTTCAGGATAACCGTAACGCGAGAAATTCCCTGACGCATGAACGCCCGGTGAAATATGAAAATAGTCTCTATACATAACAGAATGGGGCGAAATAATCACAATCGTCTCGGGCTGCATCACCTTGATTCTTTTTGCAACATCCTTATATGAATCGATTGTCTTTTGTATTCTGAATTGTTCTCCGTGCCCGATTTCCGGAAAAATAAGAGGCGGATGGGGAACTACAAATGCTCCAGCGATTGGCATAATATACCTCCTGTCACTATGATCTATATATTAGTTTCTAAAATTTGCTTGATGTCGGGAATGCTTTTTCCCTTTTCCCTCAGCTCTTTGATCTCTGCTATTCTTCGCAGTGTCTTTTCCCTTGGGAATCTGCGGGTCAGATTCTCTTCCTCCTGCTCAAAATAAAGCAAACCTTCTTCCGTATAAAATTTCAGCGTGCTATATCGGCATCCCGTAATCCTCACAAGCTCTCCGATCGATACATATTCCGATACCATAATTTTTTCCATTGTTCTCTGTCTGGACATATTTCACCTACCTGTATACCGGCAAAAGCTCTACTCCCTGAATAGGTACTTTGCAGCTGCGGGTAGAAGGCCATATTCTGTAATATGCGTTATCAATTTTTACCATTGTTTCGCTTTCTATCCGTAATTCTTCGCAGGAATGACCGTTTTCACGCAAAAATTGCATTGCTGTCTGCCGCCTATCCCGTACCGTTGTTCCTAAAATAACCATATCGATAAAAATTGCCTGCCTTCTGTCAAAAAAAGGAAAAAGAAGGTTTACCCCCTCTAAATAAGGATTCTTAAAAATATTACTCTTAAAATTAAGAAATTTTAAATAAGTCCGTCTTACTCCGCTATGAAATTCCTGCTCCAGAATAACTTTATATAATTGACTTTCTGCCGAAAGCTCTATGAGTCGCGACTCTATTTTCTTCTGTTCTTCTATGGAAAAAATATCATGGAAACATCCGCATTCACGAAAAAGCCAGAGAACGGCTACTGTTTCCTCCGGAACTTCTCCCGGCTCCAATATGACAGCTCTTACGCTTTCTATTATTCTCTGATACGTGCCTTCGTCGCTTTTATATTCCCTCATGGTTACATTCGCCGTATAATAATTCATATCACATCCCAGCAGATTCGGTACTTCTTCAAGGACCTTTTCGGCTTTTAACATGGACACCGTTTCTTTTTCCAGAATCCTCCTCTGCTTGCCGTTCATTTTTTTGACTTTTTCTAACTGATAGCAAAAACGATTCTTAAACTCATTTACATTTTCTTGCACATCATCCACAAGCAAGATCTGTAAAACACTTGCTGCCGCGATTCCTATAACTGCGGCTTTCTTTGCCGCCGTATTGTGTGTGCTGTCCTGACCATCCAAGGCCACCAATGCCAACTGTTCCATTATCGTATAATCCATAATAATACCTTCTTTCAGCTTTGATATATGAGTTTTACTTATTACTTACTACTTATCACTTACTACTTATTATGAATCATAATTCAAAAATAGTCAACTAAAAGTATAAATGATTAGAGCAAGTGCACAGGATATACTCTCAAATGATAAAAGCCATGACGGCCGTCACATTTTATGCAAGTGACTGTCATGACTTTCATTTTTTGTACTATTCTATTTCTATTTTACTATCGCCTTACTGAGCTGGAAGGAATAACTGATATCGTCTCCGGCATTTATACGATAAGCTTCTTCCACATCCGCACCCCAGCTATCGATTCCTCCAACGCCTCTTACCGCTCCCAGAATGGATACTACTGTTCTTCTCGCAGGGGGCAGTTCTTCATGATGAGCAGCGTTTTCAAGCTCCAGCGGAGTGTATGGAATACAGGAAAATGCAAACTCATTCCCCTCTTCCATGGCAGAAAATTTAAGTCCGAAGATCTTATTGTTCTGATCTGCATTGTTTAAAGTCGTATTCCTATATACTTCCAGCCATTTGGTCTTCATATGGACATTACAATCCTGAGGAACCAGATATTTCGTTACCGGCAGCCCTTTTATGTCGTAAATACCGGGAATCCCACCGGCCATCCTATCGGGATAGGTCTCACCGGACAATCCTTCGTACCGGTATCCTATCGCCTTTGTCGGCATAACGAACCGCATTCCGAATACGGGCAGCTCCGGCAGCTTATCATTTCCGTGATACTGCACATGGACATTTATTTTGCCGTCAGCACATACTTCATAAGCAACTTCTGCTTTTGTGGAAGGAACAGTTATTGTTTCATAAAAAAATTTCAGTTGTACTTTTTTAGCACGTTCATTTCCCGTATATTTATTATTTTCCGGCGCGATTGGCAAAGGGATCTCTCTTCCGTCTACCATAACCTCTCCTCCGACACAGGAAATAAAAGAATCGGCTCCCATCCACATTCCAGAACGGAGCGGAAAATCGTTCCCTCTGTCATTATCTGTTACAGCGCGCCAAAAAGCAGGCCCCGGCGTGCGATACAGCCACTCCTTCCCATCGATTACCAAGGATTCCAATCCGCCCTTCACATAGGAAAACAGATAACTGAAGCCCTCTCCATGAAGTCCAAGCACAATATCTCCATATACGATGTGCAGCGTTTCATCGATGTGTTCTTCTTTATTCATATAATCCATAATAGTATCTTACCTCCTGCATCGCGGGTTTTTCCATTCTATCGGCAAATACGATTCCATTGCCGGAAAACTCATAATCGGACGGACGGTCGTCGAAGTCTCCGCCATAGCGCAGCACCTTTTCCCCGCTTACCTCATCCTGAACAAAAAGAGCCTGATCGATATAATCCCATATAAATCCACCCTGATACATAGGATATTTCTCAAGTAAATCGATGTAGGATTTCATTCCTCCGAGAGAATTACCCATATCATGCATATATTCGCATAGGACAAACGGCTTTTTCGGATCGTTTTCCAGGTATTCCTTTATTTGAGCGGGAGACGCATACATACGGCTCTCCATATCAGATATAGTATCTTCATAAGCTCTGTTATGTACCACACCTTCATAATGCACCAATCTGCTTCCATCCGTCTCCTTATAAAAACGGTTCATACTTTCTATTCCATCTCCCGCATAGGACTCATTGCCTAATGACCAGAATAATATGGAAGTATGGTTCTTGAACACTTCGAAATTCGTCTTCGCCCTGTCCATTACCGCCTGCTCCCAGGCCGGAAGGCTTCCCGGCACATTCCAAGAAGGCTCCACTTTCCCCAGCTTCTGCCAGGAACCATGAGATTCCAGATTCGTTTCCGCCATCATATATATTCCATTTTCATCGCACATGCCATACCACGAAAGCTGATTAGGATAATGGCAGGTTCTGACCGCATTGATATTGTTATTTTTCATAACCTGGATATCCCATTCCATTTCTCGCCTGCCGATGCAGCGTCCGCCTTCAGCACTCCATTCATGGCGGTTTACTCCATTTATAATCAGCCGCTTTCCGTTTAACAACATCAGATTATCCTTGATTTCAATGCGACGGAAACCCACTTTATAAGGAACGAATTCCACTTCCTTACCGTTTTCATCTTCTAAACTTATGGTCAGCTCATATAAATAAGGATCTTTATTGCTCCATGCGTTAATGTTCTTTAACTCCTCCGGCTCCATATGGATATTAGCATTTATGATAGGAAGCCTTTTCTCCAGGCAGACCTTATTCTCCTTATCCATCAGCTTTATCGCCGCAGTTCCGGCCAGTTCATTTCCGGACAGTTTTACATCCAGAGCAAAAATCCCCGACACATTATCTTCCTTAAGTGTCGGCTTTGCCCATATATCCTCTGCATGCATCTTAGGAAGGGCATACAGCGTTACATTTCTATATACACCAAAGAAGCGGAAAAAATCCTGATCCTCCAAATAAGCTGCCGTGCTCCGCTTATGTACCTCAATAGCAAGCACATTGCCCTTTTCCTTAATGAAAGGGGTCAGATCGAACTCTGAAGGAGTAAAACTGTCCTCCGCATAGCCTACAAACCTTCCGTTTAACCAAACATACATCGCCTGCTCCACACCCTCGAAGAAAACGACTACTCTCTTGCCTCTAAGGCCCTCCTCCAAATCAAAACGCTTGATATAGGAGCCTACCGGATTATAATCCGCCCTGCTGAAGCTGCCCTTCGCATCATCTTCCTTATGCAGGGCATGGGCCGGTCTTCGAAACATATGCCCTTCCCACGGATACATCGTATTGATATAATGAATCTTATCGTAGCCTGCAATCTCGATATGGCACGGTACCTTTATATCGCCAAATCCCTCTTCTGGATAATCTTCCTCAAAAAAATCTATCGGCCGTTCCATGGCATTCACGGAGTAGCGGAATCTCCAGTCTCCGTTTAACGATTGAGCCAAAGAATTCTTCCCATGCAAAAACTCTTCTCTGTCAGAATAAAATTCATGATCGCTATGCGCCGGCAATTGGTTCACGCGGAAAACCTCCGGTTGATCCAACCATGTAATATCTGCTTTCATAAAGCCTCCTCCTTATGTAATGATGGGTATCAATAATCATTCCTTTACGGCGCCCGCCGCTACTCCTGCCAGTATATACCTCTGAAAAAACACATAAATCACTATGGTAGGTATCATAATAATGATGATACCGGCAGCTAATGTCTGCCATGAACCTAATTGTGCGTTAGCATAATCCATCAAAAAGGTCGTAAGAGTGCGCAGTTTGTTCTTAGGCATATATAAATAAGGGATATACATGTCATTAATAATATTAATGGCCTTTATAATACATACGGTAGCGGTAGCCGGAGCCAGCAGCGGGAATATAATCTTAACGAAAAGCCCGAAATAACTGCATCCGTCAATTAACGCCGCCTCATCGAGAGAAACGGACAGGCCGGAAATAAACTGCCTGTAAATATAAAGCTGCATCAAATCGGAAGCCACATATATGACTATGGGCGCTCCCAGCGTATTATATAAACCGAGGCCTTGAATTACCTGGAAACGGGCAATTTCCGTAACGAAGGTGGGTATCAGCATACCGATAAAAAATAAGGATACTACCAGTTTTTTCCCTCTGAACTCAAATCGCTCTATAATAAATGCAGTTATCGTTCCGAACATAACATTAAAGAATATCGACACCATTAATATAATACCTGTATTTTTAAAACCAATCAATAAATATTTATCGGACAGCACATCTTTGAAATTATCGAAGGTAACTCTCCCCCATTCCGGCAACAATAAAGGCGAAGTAGTAACCATATCCGCCTTCGTTTTAAGCGCGGCAAATAAAGTAAGGATAATGGGTGCCATAACAATCACTACCATACCTGCACAAAGGATCTGTTTAACGATTTGTGTTGAAATTCTCTTTACCATCTCATTTCCTCCTGTCCCTAAGTATCAAGCCGTGGATGATTTTATTCTGAATAACATAAATAAAGACAATCATAATCATAATTGCAACTGCCATCGTGGAGGCCAGACCGAAATTCGAATAAGTAAAGGCCGTTTTTATCGTATACAGCGTAAATGTAGAGGAAGCGTATCCCGGTCCTCCTGCAGTAATTACGAAAGGTATGTCGAACACCTGAAGCGAGCCCCTGATATTGTCGAACAAAACAAAATCAACCATAAGCATAATTCCCGGAACCTGAATATATTTGAATAGCTGCCATGCATTAGCACCATCCACCTTTGCCGCCTCCGCCACATCCTGAGGGATCGACTGCAATGCGGCCATAAAGAGAATCACGTGATACCCGCTGAACCGCCACACCGAGACAAATGACAGCACATAATTCACTATTTTAGGGTCTGACAGCCAGTTCCTGATCAAGAATTCCAGATTCAATGCACCCAAAACGGCATCGAAAGCACCATTGATCGGGGAAAAGAAATAGGAAAAGGCATAGGATACCGCAACACCATTGATAATGTACGGCATAAACACCATCGTCTTATAGAACTTTGCCGCCCGCAGCCTGCCGGTAAGGATAACGGCAAAGCCCAGCTCTACCGCAATCATAAAGAAATGAATGACAAAATAAACAGCATTGTTTTTCAATGACAACCATAAATCCTTATTTTTCAGCATGGAAATATAATTGGTAAAGCCTACGATGTCACTCTCTTTTGAATATCCGTCCCAATTGGTAAAGCTCATGCGAAATAAATCCGCCGCAGGTATAACAACAAATACAATCAGCAATATAACAGGCACCACTAACGCCGTTATAACGAACTGCATCCTTTTCTTTCTTAATTTACTCATACAAATAACCAAGCCTTTCTTTACTGCCTGCAACCTTTCACACGCAGGTGTAGGGTATAATAGCTTTCCTGAATTTTTATTTTTCAAAATATGAGGACTGCCAAAAGCAGTCCTCATAGACCTTAATCTTACTGAATTTGCAGTTTGCTTCTCGCATCCGCCCATTTTGCATTCAATTCATCCAATGAGGCATTCAGATCAAAGCCATCCGTCATCATCTGAGCGCCAAGTTTTTTATAATCAAAGGTCGTTTCGTTCTGTATTGCAGTAAAATCATCACCGCCGCCATCATACATTACAAGAGTCTTGTCGGGTGTGAGTTCATCTGCCTGAGCCAGCACCGGGTCCTTCTCCTTGGGGAAATTCGTCATGGATGATGCGGAGGATACATAATTGATGTAATCCGGATACCATGCATCCGAGTAAAACCATTCCACAAAAGCAACCGCAGCCTCCTGATTTTTGGAATGAGTGGTTACTCCCATAAAAGAGTCACCCTGTACGATTACGTTATACGGATCCGCCTGCGTGTTTCTTGTAGGTAGATAAAAGGTTCCTAACTGAGAAATATCATCCGTACCATTCTGAATATTCTGAAGCCCCCAGTCTCCCAGAGCGATAATTGCTGCACTTTTTGCTGCGAACAATGAAGTTACCTGATCGTTTCCAAGTCCTAACGGATCCTTGCCCAGTACGCCGGATGTGAACAGATTGTATACCTTTTGATATGCCTTATTGATGTCGCTTCCTTCCGCAAAGGGCGCATCCTGGCTTGCCATGGTATTCCAGTTCTGCCCATTCCCCGATTCCAGTGCAGGCATGAATTCCATATAAGGATAGTCCGGCCATTCATCCTTAAGGCCGCAGGCAATCGCCATAAAATCCGGATTATCTTTTCCATAATAATCTTGCAGCGTCTTTGCTGCCGCTTCGAATTCCGGCCATGTAGTAGGAACTTCAACTCCCGCTTCCTCAAACATATCTTTCCAATAGAATACATATTCGTATCCGGAGGTCATAGGAATACCTAAAACTTTTCCGTCAATGGCATAGCCCGACGCCAGATCGTTGTTTGCACTAGCCTGCGTTCCCGACAAATCCACAAGGTAATCCTTAAATCTGGATAGAGTAAAAGGCTTGTTAAACATAATATCCGGCAATTGGTTCGCCGAAGCTCTCATCTTCATCGCATTCCAATATTCGCTGTCATCCTTGATTTTCTCTACTTCAATATCAATATTAGGATATTGTTCTTGAAACTTTCCTACCATATCGTTATCTTCGATGAATTCATTTAAATTGTTGTCCCAAATGGCAAAAGTAAGTGTTCCGCTTAAATCCTTATCTGAAGCGTTTGCCGCTTCGGTATTTTCGGCTCCTTCCTCCGCATTTCCCGTTTCTGCAGATGTGCCTTGCGTATCCTTTGTTTCCGCTGAGCCCGTGCTTGTGCACCCTGCAAGCAAAGATGCCGTCATCACACAAGTTAATAATGTTGCTAATACTTTTCTTTTCATTGAGCAATTCCTCCCTTTCTTTTTGTGGCTTCAGCATAGCAGTCTATAGAAAATGTTACCATCTCTTATATTCACTTTTATTGACTTTTTTTCAGATTCGGTTTTTTTGCTTTCTTGTTATTTGTAAAGATTTTTTGATTAATCGTAAGAAAAACCATGCATTTTACATGGTTTTTCTATACTGCGAAGGGCTAATCCCATTTATTTTCTTAAACATCCTGTTAAAGTGCTCTGCATTTTGATATCCAGTCATCTCGGCAATTTCGTACACCTTAAAGCTTGTGGTCTTCAATAATTCTCTCGCCTTCTGCATTCTAAGCCCCGTCAAATATGAGGAGAAATTCTCTCCTGCCTCCTTGGTGAAACGGTTTGTAAAATATTTCTCGTTCAGCCCCACATACTCCGCAACCTTCCCCAGCGTAAGCTCCGTTTCCTCGTAATGAGCCGTAATATAACGCTTGGCTCTCACTACCATATCCGTCTCCGAAACCTTCAGCTTAGAAGCGGAATAATCCATAATCCATGCAAAATAATTAGTAAGCCATATTTTCAGACTTCTAACATCCTCTATATGACGAAACTTCTCCACATAGTCATATTGTTTTCCAAATACCTCGGTAAAATTGGAATTATCTTCGCTGAACCTATTTCCTATCGCTAAGACCACCGCGCAAGCCAACGGATAAAGCTCTCCCATGCCACGATTATGAAACAACTCGAATAGTCGCTCCTTTTCCTCCACCATGTTTTTTTCATCCGCAATATAGAGTGCTCCGGCCAGCCTTTCATATCCTCTGGAAAGGGAGATAATCTTCTCCCACTGGGAGCTTTCCTCGCTTACATCGATAACCGCGCATTCTCCTTTTAAATGGCGCAGGCACATTTTGCTTCGTACATCCTCGATCCGATGTCTAAAATCTCCGCTGCCGAAGGCTTCGCGCCCGATAAGGGCACAAATTCCTGCACCAAACTCCGCCTTTGCGGCTTTTTGTAAATCCTGCACCATTTTTTTTATTCCGGATACATAATCCTCTTCCGTAATCCTGTAAAATATAAAAAAGAAATCGGAACGTTCCATGTAGAGGAGACATCTTGAGGCAAAACGTGGATTGCGTTCAAAGCTATAGGTCAATCGAGAAGTGCCTTTCGTCCCATCCTCTTCCCCATGATAGCCATATACAAAGAAGCCCAATATCGCATAGCGCTCAGCAAAAAATTCAGCAAAGCTTGTATTCACCTCCTCAGGCGTCATTTCTTCTTTAAGCATTGCTGCCAGGTAATCCTTCGGACTCCTCTTCGCACTCCTCACTTTATCCTCGTATTCCTCAATTAATGCATTCAGCCGCCTTACCATGGCATTGAACTGATGAATCATAGTTCTGATTTCAAACTGACCGCTGGGAGATATATGGACTTCCAGATTCCCTTCCTCTACTTGCCGTAAGCCACTGCTGATTTCCTCCACCGGCTTTACAATACTTCTTAAAAAATACCGAGAAAAATATGCCGCAAGTGCCAGAATCAACACCGCCGCCAAAAGAATGAACACTGCATTCTTCCAATAATCGGCAGTAAGCTGCGAAGTTTTGATATAGCTTTCGATATACCACACAGTATCATTGAACTCAATCGGAGTTCTCACGCACGTATATTTTCCTTCCGGAATCTGCTCCGTCTCCTCTTGTGTGGAAAATATGACCTGTCCTTCTTCGTCTGTGATCTGTGCGATTCCAAGCTTGTTCTTTCCTGCCAGATAGTTCGTATTATATTTCCTTATTCGTTCCGCCGCCGCAGTGGAATGATAGAACGTCACCATCTCTATCCTTTGGGAACGGTCCGTGGTCACATCGGGAGCAAGCGCGAATACCAAAATCAGCATATCCTTTTTACCTCCGGTAAAAAGATCATTTAACGAGTTCGTATCATAGGAGCCTACAAATACTTTATTAGGATTTTCCAGCGCTGCCTGATACCATTTCGTCTGTTTGATCTCCTCCTCCGAGCGGTGAATATCATTTTTTATATAAGTCTCTCTGCCGCCCTTCATGTAAAAACCAACAGAAACAATGTCCTTTACCGGTTCCAGAGCCAGATTACCTGCTTGTGCCAGCTTCTGTGCGTTCTCATATCTGATTTCCCACTGCGCCGTATCCGTACCTGCCGCATAAGCCAATATTTCATTATTGTTAGTATAAATCAAATGAGACAATCGCATGGACATAACGTTTATGTCCGATAGAAGTTCCGCGATAACTGTTTGCTGCGCCTGCTCTATATTCTCCATCGCCTGATTCTTGAACTGCTGATTCAAAATCAAAAGCGACACCAGCAATACAATCAATATAGGAATCATAATAAAAAGAAGAAAAAGCATATTATATATGGTTTTTAAAGGAAGCGTCTTCATTTTTTGTTTTTTAATCATCGCCGTTCTCCACATAATGATCGTGTCTTCAATGTTATTCCTGTTATTCTTGCGTTAAAAATTATATCATAATTGACTTGTAAGCACTATATTAAACAAATACATTTATCTTTTCATACATACCAAAAAGATTTCTTATTATTTTTCATATAGTGGCAGAAAAGCTTTATACTTCATTTGATGCAGCAATTCTGCATCATCTACTGTTACCAATATTAATTTAATTTTACCATTCATTATTTGCCTCCGTCTCATACAAAAAATCGCATTAAGCATTCTATATGCCTGATGCGATAAGTATAATACAAAATGCAAATATATAAAGAGTAAGCTCACATTTTCATCTACGCACAGACATATAAGACCTATTGATTACAACCGTGCATCCGATGTGTTTCAGTTATAAGCAAATACGTCTATCATACATGTACATATATCTAACTATCGAGTTTTTCCCAGTGCAAATAATTCTCCTTGTACTATGTCATTCCATCCAGACATCCTTTCTTGCTTGGAGACGAGAGTTGCCTTGCCGGCACATCCATAAAAGATATCCCATGCCTGAATATACTTAGGATTGGTAATTATTATCCTTAGTTTTGCATAAACACAATGCTGTGATATTAAGGATAATAGTAATTATTACAAGGATAACCGACGCCGCAGAGGTTGCACCAATTGTGTCCATAATAGCAGAGAAATCTTCAATAATCACTCGATGTCTTATTTCAAACAATTGAAAAACCAATGCTATGGCACAGCAAGAGAAACTATAAATCGAAAAACCTGCCAACTTGTATCCTTTGCGATATCGATTAATTGCAACGATTGGAATAATCCAGGACATAATTCCCAAAACAAAACTTCCCAAATTAAAGAATGCCGACATAAACATATCTCCTTTTCAAATGTGACAAATATAAACAATATATAACGTATTTATTATCGATTAAGAGCTGATTAAACATAAATAGGATGTTGGAACGGCTTCATATTATGCTCATTTAATGCATTTGAAATAGGCGATTGATTGCTCATTGAACAATTCTACTTTAGAATATAGACCATGTAATACATTTTCTAATTCTTCAAAGGTTTGAAAAGGAGGTGTAAACCATCCCTTTTTTGAAAGAAATGAGCGTACCACAAAATCACTTATCTTATTTTCTCCTTTTATATAAAAGCAACCACAAAAGATACCGCCGTGTTTAAGAACTCTTGTTGTTTCAGAAAAGGCTTTTCCTTTGTCTGGAAATGCATGAAATCCATTCATTGAAAGAAGAATATCAAAGGTGTTGTCCTCAAATTCCAGATTTCCAACATCACCCTGCATACATGTAATATTTGATAATCCCATATCTTCAAAGCGTTTACTGGCCAATGACAGCATATCATCAGAATAATCCAAGCAGGTAATGTCTGCAGAATTTAACATTTTGTATTTTGAGAGTGTAAATACTGCAGTACCAACCGGAACATCTAATATTTTCCCGTTAAAATTATCCGGTATCATTTTTAAAATTCGATTGGCAATCTCAGTATCATCTACGCCGCCCCAAAACATAGAAATGTATAGCTTCGACCACCACTTTTTCTGTGTTAGTGTATCATCATAGATGCTTTTTGATGATTTATAAGCCGTTTTTATATCTCCCATAATGACTCCTTTGTATAGATAGTTTTGTATATTTTATAAATGATTTGATTTTATTATATTGCCTTTGTAAAAAACATTTCCATAGGTTGCTTAAACTTGGAAACATTAACAATCAATCCTCCGGAATCTTGATACCCTATTTTTCTATAAAAATGCTGTGCCTCTTCATCTACCTGAGTCGATGTCATAATCATTTCATAGCCTGCTGACTTCATGTTTTCTTCCCAAAATTTAATAAGTTTTCTGCCATATCCCTTGTGCTGATATTCTTGCTTGACATAAATCATTGTCAAAAAAGGGGTATTATCCCAAAACAGATTGTATCTTAATAGAGCAATAGGAACATTATTCTCTAGGAGTACATATCCCATTTTGTCTCTGATTTTCTTTTCAAACTCACATTGCGATAAGTGTTTATCTAATTTAAACCAGAATTCATTATCTTCTTCTTGTACATATCTAATACTTAGCATATTATTATCTCCATCAATTCCCATGTTTCTATTTTATCCACATTTTCATAACCTTCGTAAATATAGCGGACATGCCCTTCGGAACGTAGTGAAAAGCATATTGTTGCTGCAATGTTCAATCAAATTACCTTGCCTGTCATATAAAAAGTCCTTCTGCTCCGTCTATACAACATTCCCAAACAAAGAAATGCGGCAGATAGTCCTATGTATACCGCACACATTGGGATATTTGAGCTTAGAGCATTTATCACAGCGCTTGTTGCCCATAATATGGCACAAACAAAATATAATACAGCAGCTAATTTACTCCTTCTCATATTCAAACTTCGCCTAATATAAATAATTCGCTCTTTAAACTGTCAGATAAATTGGAATTTTAGCGTTCTGCAATTTCTTTGGACAATTTACTTATTTTCAGCTCATTATTTATAATTAATTTAATTAGTGTTTTGGAGTTCCTGTAGGAAAGTCTAACAACAAAATAATTTACCTGTTCTACAATAGCAAACAACAAAATAAATAATCCTTTTTTCATCCCTCGCTACCCCCATACAAATTCCCGTTATTATGGAACTTCACGTTATATAAAAATAGGAATATCCCAATACCCGGTTTAATCAGTTACCTTCGTAAAATAATTCCAATAATTACCCGTCCCATGATGAAACAGCTCTGCCAAGTATGTTTGGACAGGGATGAGCAGTAACATCCCAAATAACAGCGGGACGAACAATTTTAGGACACGCTCTTTCAAATATGCGCCGCCCGAACGCTTCTGCAGTGCATAGGCGGAGCTCATACCCGCGACGGTGAACAAAAATGGCATCATCCAAGGCCATAGCGCATGAAGTATTCTGCTTAATCCATCTATTTCATCCCCATGAATATAAAAACTCTCAAAATTATTATAAATCATAAATATATGATAGAGGAAAAGCAACAATACGACCATCCAACGTAGATTGTCAATATATATTTTTCTCATTCTATCCACCACCTTGATTTAAATATTATATAAATAATTAGATATTCATACTTAGTATAGCTTCTTACTCAAATAAATCATATCCACTAATTGAATACCGTTATCAAACATTGGGTGGTCATAATTGTCTATAAAAAAATCCTTAATACTATGCGAAACCATAAAACCGTTTTTTTCGTAAAACCGTAATATCCATGGGCTGTCACCAGTTCCCACAATCATAGTCGTGTTCTTGCCTTTGTAATGTGAAAAAATGTAATGCAAGAGTTTGCTGCCATACCCGTTACCATGCCATTGTTCATAAGTGGCTATGTTTTTTAACTCACATACATCATCACTTTCCTGTGTAACTACACACACGCTTTTCAAGTCGCCATCATATAAAGCAAAAAGATCCCCTCGCTCTAAATATTTGTCTATCATGGATTCTTGTTCATCAGCTAACAAGAGTAAATCCAGGAACTGCTTTTTATTTTCGCAAATACTTTTAATCTCCAAAATGCACCATCCAATCTTTTGCCTTTAGCAATCGCATCATTCATATAAATGAAGGTTACACATTTGCTTATCGAATATGTTTTATCGGATGTCTCAGAATTGTCTTGCGTTTTTCCGGAACACACTTGCGGGCATCGCTTAAATATATTTCATGATGAAATCTCTCATCATTTATATCAATTTCATACCCTTGTTCTTTCGCATATTTCTCCATCAATTTCACGGTAGCCGGTTCATCATCATACGAACCGATATGCATACATTGTACGCACATTCCTTCTTCATAAGTAAAAAATTCTACTTTTGAAAAATCGATTTGTTTCTTTTGTGTTGCTTCCTGCACTGCCCAGTCGAAATCATCCTTCGTAACAAAATCCGGCAATCTGATCAGAGAGATCCACTGAAAAGTTTCTTTATGTTCATAATCAACACCTATAACGTTCTCCTGCCACCAAAAGCCTTCCAGCGGCGGCACGACATATTCAAAAAAGCCTTTAATTTCATGCGTTCCCTTATAGCTCATTTTAATGGTAAATGCAATTCCATAGAGCAAATTTAGTGCTTTTTTATATTCTCCCTCTTCCTCGTTTGGATCTCCCTTTCCTCTAACTGCGACAAAATTCATCCTTGGTATTTGCACGATGGCCGGTTTTTTCGCTGGTGCATAATATTCTTTATATTCCTTTTTATAATCAAATGCCATTGCGATCACTCTCCGTTCTAAGAATTTCAAATCCCTTTTTCATTATCTGCTGAATATCTGTAAACAACATTGGAAATTCATTTGTTCGATCCCCCTGATCGGTAAGATACTCAACAATGATATCCTTAATCCTTGAAATGATAATTGCGCCTTCACCAAAAGTGCCGGAAGCCTTCATCATTTTTAAATCCTTATATTCCTCGCCTAACGCCTCCAGTACAACAGAAATCTTGTCAAATCCACCACCAAATTCTACGTCATCCTCTTCGTTGATTCCCTGTAATGCATTTGGTACAGTTGGAACCGTACCAAAAAACTGTACCATATTAAACAGTAAATTATTGTAATCCTCTTTTGAAAGTTCTGTTTTCCAGTTTGGCAGATCCTTTATAAGTTTGTCAAGGCCGCGATAACCGATAAATCCCACAGGAGGATTTAAAAATAAATCACACTTTTTTGAAAGTGCTTCTTTTGCGATTTCATATTTGTCCCTCATACTGCGCATTCTGATTGTACATACTGTATTCGGTTTTGAAAGTCCTGGATAGGAACAGTCCCATGCCAGCCGAAGTACATCATAGGCTAGCAATTGTGTCTCGTTCTTACCGCAATCATTAATATAGACGCATTGTGCCTCATCATCATATCCGGTCATCATAACATAATGAAATGGTATGCTTTTTCCATGATAAAGTTTTGGGTAATATTGTAAATAACACATATCAAGTGCACCGAGTATACAAGGAAATCCATCATTAATTTCCACTTTTGCTCTAGCTAATGCTTTCTCAAATGTCTTGAATTCGTGATGTTTGAAGTCAAAGCCGACAATTGGTGCAAGAAATGCATACATTTGTTTTGTACGTCCATCGCCAAGCGCAACCATGCGCTTTAACTCTGAATGGTTTGTCTTCCTATAGCAAAACGAACCAAATGATGCCAGAGAAAAGAAAAACTTCGGCGGTAAGTTCTCATGGGTGTCACGAATATATAAGTCTTCAATTCCATTCCACATACAAACATAATCATCAACGCGATGCGGGATATTCAGTATTTGTTTCATAAGCATTCATCCTCTCAAATTTTCTTTACTAAAGAAAGGATAAACCCTTGTATCATACGAGAGTCAACTACTTTTTTTCACAAACCGGGAAGCAAAGCTCTGTTACGAACTGATCCTCTGTCTGACTTTCCCTCGGGGAATTATAATAGATGGAGAATGCTTTATCACATATTTCGTAATGATTTGTTTCCAGCCATCTCGCAACAAATGTATTGATTCTTCCAATCTGTGAATAGCTTCCTTTGAATATAATGGATGCAACCTGACGTTCAGGCAATTTCCTGAATTTCAAATTTCCACAAGCTTTTTGTTCTTTGTTCGTAGATAGTAATACCTCTACATCTATTTCATTTTTCTGACTGCTAATCATATGCTGTATTGCCATAGCAACAGAATTTGTGTTCACTGCTATATTATTTATCTCACACTTTTTCGTGAGTTCTCCCCATAAGCGTCCCTCTTCACTGAATTCTAAAATGGTATCACGATAGCTTACCATATGCATTTCAGGCATTGTCTTCAATACTATGGAAAGTGCATATTCCCCAGCATTTTGTTGTAACAGAATCGTCTTCTCCAAGGTATCGATCTGATGTTTTAGTATTTTTGATTCCAGTATTTTACTTTGCAGCTTTTCATTCAAAAGTGTTTCTAATTCCTCCTGCGTCATAGCAAGCGCATTCTTTATTTCTTCTAAACCAAATCCCAGATTCTTCATTGACACGATTTGATTCGCCTGCACCAGTTGTTCAATATTATAATAACGGTAGCCGTTGTTTACATCTACATACTGTGGACAGAGCATACCAATCTTATCATAATGGCGCAGCATATAAATGCTGATAGAAGATAACGATGCAAATTCTCCAATTTTTAGCATAAGTGAGGATCCCTTTCTAATTAAAGTTCTTATACTTCTATCTTCCTTCGCTTCATAAACATAAACTGTAAAAATCTATAATCTCAAAAAAAGCATCTAAAAGAGAAGAACTCTTCTGAAATCTAACTTATAAAAGAACTAATGTAATTCAAATTATGATTATAATCCTCCTAACAAATTAACATTTCCCTTCATAATATTGGTTAAATTTTTTTGGACGATATCATCATCCCAATTCCACCATTGCAGTTTGATTAATTTTGCTATTACTTCTTCGGAAAAGCGTTTTCTAATTTGTTTTGCTGGTGTTCCGCCTACAATTGTATATGGTGGAACATCCTTTGTTACAACCGATCTTGTTCCTATTATTGCCCCATCCCCTATATGAATTCCTTGCATGATTACTGCTTCATAACCAATCCAAACGTCATTTCCTATTAAGATATCACCATTATTGTTCCATGCATCTATTATATTACTACCATTTAATCCCCAATCCTCATAAAATATTGGAAATGGATAAGTTGAAAGTGAGGTCATATTATGGTTTCCAGCTGTAAACATAAATTTAGCACCACATGCTATAGAACAATACTTCCCTATAATTAACTTATCATTATTAACTGGATAATGGTATATAATATTATTTTTTTCAAATTGTGTTGGATCATTTACAAAATCATTATACATAGTATAATCCCCAACAATTATATTGGGTTTTGTAATAGTAGATTTTAAATACACTGTTTCTTTATCGCCCGTTCTTGGATAGATTTTCTTACTATTCATAACTTCCTCCTATATATTTAAAAATTCGTTTAGCATTATTATAAAATAAATCCTCAATCTCTGTTCCGCTAAACGTATTTATTAACTTTTCTTCAAAATCATCATACCTTCTATAACTATCTTCACCAAATACAACCGCATCAGAGCCAAAAAGAATTTTCTTACTTCCACAACACCTAATCGCTTTAATTACATCATCAATTTCTACCATAGTAGTATCTCCATATAAGTTTGAACATTCTTTTATGTATTGCATTGCACACTGATGGTTTGTCCCCATTTCCATATGTATTGCAATAAAATTGATATCGGAATATTGTTTTGCAACATTATAGACATATTCAATATTTGAAAATCCATCATTCTGTGTATGGATGCAAAATGGTAGTGCTAGTTTCTTACATAATTCTAAATATGTATGGTAATTTTCAACTGAAAATTTTAAATTCGAACATCGTGGATGAACTTTTAAGCCAACAAACCATTCTCTATTCACTTCCAAGTAGTTTTCTAATTGTCTATCTGCCACTTCCGAATGAGGTCTTATCCAAAATAGTGCTTTTAGTCTTCCTTTATATTTTTTTATCTCTTGCAGCATATCATGATTGATTCTTATTTGGCCTTTATCTGAATTCACTAAATTTAGCTCATAATCATATTCATTTCCGCTTATAGTTGATACAATTCCTTGACTTACTCCAAACTTTCTCATACAGGTCATTAAGGTTTCACACGAACAGTTCCATTGCCCAAATTGCCCAATGTGAGTATGCGTATCTATTATTTCCACTTTGCTCACCCCTTTGATTATATAAATTTGATTCAGAACCTAATCGCAAGTTCACTGCTGATATTACCGTCCAAGTGTCCATTAATCAACTCTGGTTTCACAGTTTTCGCCACTTAAAACCCGTTCATTTTCCATAAATAAATTCAATGCTTCCTTAGAAATCGAACTTGAATCAAAGGCGTTCCATTTTTCTAAGTCTCCGACAAATTCTTTGCCGAAAAGTATATTTGACAGGCCATTGATAATCAGGAATGCTGCATATGGATGTGCCAGGGAGTTATCATTTTTTGATTGATTAATATAAGTTTCTAATTTGTTAAAAGTATCAGGATGGTAAATTAGCTCTACAAGTTTTGCTCGATATTCTAATCCTGACCCATCCAGATTTGGATACTTGGCATAATCACTTAGATGCTGAGCCTCATGTTTCAGAAACCAAACCTGAAAATCAGCAGAATGTGTGTCTATTTTCTTATTGTCAGCATTCACATAATAAATCCCTTCTTCTTTCGCCCAGCCACCTGTGTGATGCTTTCCAAAAGTTGCAAAATGCAACCAACTCAACATTATAAACTCGGAAATAAAAAACACCGTTACCTTTTGGATACCACATGGTAATTCCACTAAAAAGTCTTCTTTATTTGTTGTTTTCCAGATATAAGGGCCTCTATAAGGTGATGTTTTGCCGCCTAAAAAGCAATAACCTTTTTCTCCAAAGATACTCTCCAATCTTGCTTCAATTTCATCTAAATCTTTGTACTCATTCATCATAAAAGTCTTTGCCAAACCGACAATCAGCTGTTTTTCGCACTCTTGTACATCATGATTCGTTAATACAGATATATAGTATTTATAATAACACTTCAAGACTTCTTCAATCCAAGGGTCTTCTGAGTCTATTTTGAGAACTTCATCTTGAGTTATAAATCTATGTAAATACTTTTGTTTCAATTCAAGAATATCTTCATTATTGTTTTCAAAAGACTCCAAATAATTAATGGCTTCAAGAACATTTCCCTGAAAGCACTTTGAATAGAATTTTTTGATATCCATATTTTTCCTCCCATATTGTTATGTTTATAATACAGCACACAATTGAGATAGTAAATCTAATTACTACACCATAAAAGCTAACGCTATAAGTATATAAGAGTACTTAAAATTACGATCCAACAGTAAATATATCACACCATAAATCAATGAAAATGTCATAACTACTATCCCAACATGAAGACTTCCTTGTGACAGAATATGTATTGCACCCCATGTAATGCATAAAATAATACCTCCCCACGGAATTAATCTTATCTTACCCGTCAAAACTTCACCAAATTTTTGACCAAACGCAAGAATTAGAACCACCAATACTACCTCAAATAAATAATAAACATACTGAAACAAAAATAGCAATAATCCTTTACTCTGAAATTCTGCAACCACTTTTAGGACTCCCCAATCAAATGCATTGATCACAATACAAGCAATAGTCAATAGTATACTTATAATGATCCCATTTCTAGTAGGTTTTTCTGCCAATATAACGTCAAAATCCAACTTTTTCTTTGAACATTTAATAAGAGAAAACGATATAACGCCCCAACATATTATTGTAAGAATCCAATGAATTATCCGTTGTAAGGATGTATAATCACTGCTGCTCACCCCGCCAAATAATATTGGTTCTAACAAGACTATCAGTAATAATTCTATTCCTAAACCGGCAAATGCATATAAAGCATACCATAAGTAATCCCAAATAACTTTTTTCTCTTTCAATATTTTTTTCCTCCAATAGTTTTATATAGGCACATTAAATCCAGACTTTCCTCTATTTCAATATCTCATTAACTTCTTTTACACTGATTTGGATTTATATAATAAAAATGGACAGCTCATGTCCACATGTAAAACCGAAAATCTGTTTTGTTGTGGGGATTCCAAAGGAACTTGACCCTTGGCACACGAATTTGCGGCAGGGAAAGTCGCAAAGGACAGTCCGATTTCAGCAGCGACAGGGCGTATATGAATGCTCAAAAAATCTCTGTTTAGCGATGCTTTAAGATTAATTATACATGATTTTCCTTGCCTTCACAATCTTTTCAATCTCTTTTGCCGTCTCATCATCCACATAATACCTGCCACACATATACTAACTGCCCATAGAGAGACGTCAGCCGCCACTTCATAGTATGTTGATTTCCATAAGAGGGGAAAGACAATTCATTTTACAAAAATACTGATAAAACTCAAGTGCTGCTTCCTTCTGTTCTGTATTTCCAACCAACTGTGTTATTTCGGACAGTATGCGATTCATTACAGTGCCGGAACAATACTTAAATGCCGTATTTCCCCATCTTGGCAGGGTGTCCTGATCTAAATATTCCCAAAACAATAGTGGAGCCTCAGACGGAACCATCATTCGATACCTAGGGTGTCCTTCAATGAGTCCGTTATATACATCCTCACCAAAGAAATCTTCTCCGACCATGAATGCACCTATAATTCGCCGTTCTTGTTCTGTCTGCCCACGCCTGCGTTCAGTCATCAGGCATACTGAATTGGGCTTCAGTCTCTCTACAATTCTTGGCTGTCCTTTGGACGCCCCGCTTAAATATTGTCCCGTCGAAACTATATATGTCTTACAGACATGTTCCACTTGTTCCGGTATAATGTTAAAAACAGCGTGTGAATTGGCCGCTATGGAAAAATTGAGTAATTTTTGCTTTCTCTCCCGTTCTGTTTGCTTTGCCTGACGCAATCGATTTATTTCAGCTTCTTTTTTATCGATTTGTGCTATCATATGCCGCTGCATATTCTTATCCTTCAAAACCAAATACTCTCTGAATGCATCCGGATATACAAACTTTTTCTCTCCTTCCTAGTGTGAAAAGAACTTCTAATCCTGACCTGAAAACCAGATATGGAAGTCCTTTTTAAAAATGTGATGAATAAAAGATTATTGCTCTGTTTTCTCATCAACACGTTTTTTATCACTGTTGCGCAGGACAATATTACCTGCATCGGCTTGTAGTTCGATTTTATCGCTTTGAAATTCCGGGATATTTCCAATTGTAAGTATTGTCCCAATCGGCATATTCTCAAGATTGACCGTAACGGTATCGAGTAGATATTCCGGTTCAGCTGCATGAGGAATCTGCATCTGCTCCAAAACTCCGGACACTTTTTCCTTCTACCTGGATATTCACCTTGCTTCCTATGCGCTTGGTTCGCAGGAGTTGTCTGGCCGTACTCTAATCAATCTGGACGGAGAGCGATTCCTTCAATCCTACACCACAAATAATGCGTCGCGCTTTTGTGTCAAAATATTATTCATCTTAACTCATCCTATTGTTGAAAAATTGATGTCTTATAAAAAAGAAGGGCTTTTCATAGTACGCAAATCAGCGCAATATCAAAAGCCCTTCTCAAAGACGGTTCTTTTATATTTAACTTTCTTAAGCATAACATAGCATTGAGAAAAAAGCAAATCTGTAAGGCATGTATATATAAGACCATATATAAAATTTAAAATTCTACACCCTATAGATCAAACGAAATCTCTATATTTTGATTTTTGTTATTTTCAACATTTATTATTCCTATAATGCAACTATCATGGATTACACTTTTTACAAGGAACATATCCTTGTCCAATAATCTCATCCCGACTCAGAGTTGAATCGCTCCTATTTGTAGTTGGTAAATAACTGCAGCTCGGCAAATGAAATTTCATTGTTTTTACGTTTAACACATAGGTAAGTGAATTGGTATCCTGCTGCACTTCCTGCTTTGGTTCTTCAACAGCCGGTGTGGATTCCTGCTGTTTCGTTTCAGCCT